>JBIIFP010000040.1:0-11976 GCA_044237205.1 Pontimonas sp.
CCAAGTCCACATTGCCGGTGCGTTCGCCGTTTCCGAACAAGCAGCCTTCAATGCGGTCAGCCCCTGCCATATAGCCAAGCTCTGCTGCGGCAATTGCCGTGCCCCGGTCGTTGTGGGGGTGCAGGCTAAGAATTACGTTCTCTCGGTGGTTTAAGTTCCTCGACATCCACTCAATAGAGTCCGCATAGAGATTCGGGGTTGCCATTTCCACGGTGGCTGGCAAGTTGATGATGACTTTGCGCTCTGGCGTTGGCTCCAAGACGTCCAACACCTGGTTACAGACCTCGAGTGCGAACTCGAGCTCTGTTCCCGTGTAGCTCTCCGGGGAGTACTCGTAGTAAACATCAGTGCCTGGAACCATGGATTCCATCGACTTACACAACCTCGCACCCTCTAGGGCGATGTCGATGATGCCCTGCTTATCAGTGCGGAACACCACTTCGCGCTGCAGAGTGCTCGTCGAGTTATAGAGGTGAACAATCGCTTGCTTTGCGCCCACCAGCGACTCATAGGTGCGCTTTATGAGGTGCTCGCGCGCCTGGGTCAGCACCTGGATGGTGACGTCATCAGGAATCAAGTTCTCGTCGATCAGAGTTCGCACAAAATCGAAATCGGTCTGGCTGGCGGAGGGGAACCCCACTTCGATTTCTTTGTACCCCATGCGCACCAACATCTCGAACATGATGCGCTTGCGCTCAGGACTCATCGGGTCAATCAATGCCTGATTTCCATCACGCAAATCCACCGCGCACCAGCGCGGAGCTTTCGTAATCTGGGCGCTAGGCCAGGTGCGATCCGGCAAATCGACGCCCAACGTGTCACGGTAGGGGCGATATTTGTGAATCGGCATTGCCGATGGCTTTTGGTTGTTCTTCATGAGAGCTATCCCTGCTTCGTCGTTATGGGTGAGAGTCGGCCAAGACGCCGGTGAGCCGCGACGGGGGGATGGCCTAGAAAGAGGCCCCGGCGCGGCTAGGAAGAAGGAGAAGCTCTGTACTCACAGGCTCAGGGTAACACCAAGGCCTGGGATGCGCCAGGGACACAAGAGCTCTGCCCCTAAAGCCCCAAGCGGTCAATCTTCTTTGAGTCCCGCTGCCACTCCTTGGACACTTTCACCTGGATAGCCAGGTGAACTCGGCGTCCCAAGAAGGCTTCGACTTCAGCTCGGGCTCTCTGGCCGATGTCCTTGAGCTTCTGGCCGCCTTTGCCGATGATGATGCCTTTTTGGCTGTCTCGCTCGACCCAGAGATTGGCGAAGATGTTGAGGAGCCCATCCTCACGCTCGTTCATTTCGTCAATGGTCACCGCAATGGAGTGCGGTAGCTCATCGGCCACGCCCTCGAGCGTTGCCTCCCGAATCAATTCTTGAATGCGCACTTCATCGGTCTGCTCAGTATTCGCATCAGAGGGGTAGAGCGGTGGCGATTCGGGCAGCAACGCGAGGATCTGGTCCATCAACAACTCGAGTTGGTCGCCCTCGAGGGCTGAGACCGGGATGATGGTGGCCCAGTCGGCCAACTCGTTGACCTCCAACAAGCGCTCGGCAATCATGCTCGGGTCGGCAGCGTCCGTCTTCGTGACCACGGCAATCTTGGTGGCTCTGGGATAACGCTCGAGGCTCTCCACGATGTAGCGGTCTCCGGGACCCACCTTGTCGGTGGCCGGAATGCAGAGCGCGATCACGTCGACCTCCGAGAGAGTGTGTGCGACAAGGTCATTGAGGCGCTGACCCAGCAGTGTTCGGGGCCGGTGAAGCCCAGGGGTGTCCACAATGACAATCTGGCCGTCCTCTCGGTGGACGATTCCCCGAATCGCATGGCGGGTGGTCTGTGGTTTGGAGGAGGTAATCGCCACCTTCTCTCCGACCAGAGCGTTCATCAGAGTCGACTTCCCCACGTTCGGGCGGCCGACAAAAGTGACGAACCCTGCTCGCGACTGCCCTGTGGCACTCAAGGCAGGGGGATTTCGCCAGTGACGGCCTGGTCAATTTCCGCGCGGAGCGCGGTTCGCTCCAGCCATGACTCTGTAGGTGACACATGAATCCAGGCGACTCTCTTGGGTCTGCCCTCGAGCTTCTCGGCCACCAAGACAAGATCAGCCGTTTCGGCGCGCGAGCCGAGAACGGGAAGACGCCCCACATACTTCGTGAGAAGGCCGCCGACGGTGTCGACATCGTCTTCCTCGATATCGATGTCGTACAGGTCAGCGAGGTCGTCCACTGAATACCTAGCGGAGACGCGGTAGCTGTTGGACCCCAGGTCATGGATGTCGACGACTTCTTCGTCATATTCATCAGAGATTTCCCCGACGAGCTCTTCGATCAGGTCTTCCAAAGTGACAAGGCCGGCGATGCCGCCATATTCATCGACGACCATCGCGAGGTGATTCTGCTCCCGCTGCAGAAAACGCAGCGCATCATCGGCTTTCTTGCTCTCTGGCACAAACAACGCTGGCTTCGCAAGACTCGAAATCGGGGATTTCTTGGCAAGGGCGGGCTTCTCATGCTCAACCCGGGCGACATCCCGCAGATAACAAATACCAATCACTTCGTCGCTGTTTTTTCCAATCACTGGCATGCGGGACACGCCCTTGTCGAGAAAAACCGCCATCGCCTCGCGCACAGTGTCATCTGCATCGACAGTGATCATGTCGGTGCGGGCCACCATGATTTCTCGAACGATGGTGTCCCCAAACTCGAAGACCGAGTGAAGGAGTTCGCGGTCTTCGTCTTCCAGCATGTCTTGGTCGGCGACCTCGTCAACCCAGTGCCGAAACTGATCCTCGCTGGTGATTCCCGCTTTAGCGCTGCTGCCCGGCGTCACGATATTGCCCACCACAATCAGCGCCTCAGCGAGGGGGCCCAAGGCAATGCGGACCAGTCGAACGAAGCGAGCAAAGAAGCGAATAAAGAACCTGGCGTTTCTCACACCGACTGTCCTGGGGCTTGAGCCCAGCACCACAAAAGACACGGCGGTCATGATGCCGGTAGCGGCGAGGAGCACCTGCCACCACTCGGACAACCAGGTCACCAGCGCAAGAGTGATCAGTGCGGCAGCAATAGTTTCCAGAAAAACGCGCACAAACCGAAGGGCTGTGATGTGAGCCTCGATGTCCGAGGCTATTTTGTGGAGGGCTTGAGGCTTGCGGACCTTCTCTGCTTCTTCCAACACGTCATTGCGCGACAGGGTCGCCAAGCTCGTCCGAAGCGCCATGGTGAAACTGCCGAGGGCAATCAGAACCCCTGCGATCACAACAAAAGCAATACCCATGGCTTAGCTGCCTGCCTTTTCGGAATACTTCTTCAGAATGTCGGCCTGCAGGCCGAACATTTCCTTCTCTTCGTCTGGTTCCGCGTGGTCATAACCCAGCAGGTGTAGCAGGCCGTGGATGGTCAGCATGGAGAGCTCGGCCATCACCGAGTGCCCAGCCGTCTCCGCCTGAGTGGCTGCCACCGTCGGACACAACACGATGTCGCCAAGAATTCCCTCAGCAGAGGTCTCACCATCACGGCCTGGCCGCAGCTCGTCCATCGGGAAACTCAGAACATCGGTCGGGCCTGGTTCACCCATCCACTGGAGGTGAAGCTGTTCCATGGCGGCCTCATCGACCAGCACGATAGCCAACTCAGCGTCGGCATGGACTCTCATCTGCGCCATGCCAAACAGCACTACGTCCTGGAGTTGCGCTTCCACGACTTCCACTCCGGATTCGTTGGTGAGCTCAACGGCCACCTTTTTTCACCCCTTTGGCATCAAAACGTGCATAGGCCTCGACGATGTCCGACACTAACGAGTGGCGCACAACATCCTCGGCTGAGAGGTAGTGGAAGTGAATATCCTCAATGTCTTCCAAGATGCCATCGACTAACTTGAGCCCGCTAGCCCCACCGGGAAGATCGACCTGTGTGACATCCCCGGTGATCACCATGGTGGAGCCAAAGCCCAGCCTGGTGAGGAACATCTTCATCTGCTCAGGAGAGGTGTTCTGCGCTTCGTCCAAAATGATGAAGGAAGAATTGAGTGTGCGCCCGCGCATATATGCAAGGGGAGCAACCTCCACGGTCCCAGACGCCAGCAGTTTTGGGACCAACTCTGGGTCCATCATTTCGTGGAGCGCATCAAAGAGTGGTCTCAGGTAGGGATCAATCTTGTCGGTCAGCGTGCCAGGCAAGAAACCTAAGCGCTCCCCCGCCTCCACGGCGGGCCTTGTCAAAATAATGCGGTCGACTTCCTTGCGCTCCAGCGCTTGAACAGCCTTAGCCATCGCCAAATACGTCTTACCAGTTCCCGCAGGCCCGATTCCAAAGACGATGGTGTGGGAATCAATCGCCTCCACATACTTCTTCTGACCGAGTGTCTTGGGCCTGATGGTCTTCCCTTTGGAGGAGAGGATTGGTTCGCTCAGGAACGCCGCCGCCCCCTTCCCCGTTTGAGCCTTAATGCGAGACGCCCTCGTCACATCCGCCGCTCCCAGCTCAACGCCAGCGCGGGCCAGGGCCACCACATCAGTGATGAGCGCGTGGGCCTTCTGCACTTCCGCTTCAGAACCCGAGACAGTGATGCTGTTGCCCCTGGCCACCAGCACAACACCCGGGCATTCTGCTTCCACTTGGCTCAAAACGCGGTCGTGAACACCAAGAACCCGGATCATGGCGACGTCATCGACGTCGACCGTGATCGACACGGAATCGCTGGACGCGCGAGGCTTAGCCGGCAAGGGAACCCTCATCGAGCCCACCGGTCAGGACGTGTGCGTGGACATGAAAGACAGTTTGGCCAGCAGTTTCACCCGAGTTGAACACCAGGCGGAATTCTCCATTGGCGTGCTCGCTCGCGAGTTTCTGGGCCATAGCGACGAGGTCCGCAAGAAGCTGAGGGTCACCCGCGGCCAGCTCGGCGACGTTTGCGTACTGCTGAGTTTTTGGCACCACAAGAAGGTGGACTGGTGCCTTCGGGGCAATATCCCGAAAGGCAATGAGGTGGTCGTCTTCCATCACGATGTCCGCGGGGATTTCCCGCGACACAATCTTGGAAAAGATCGACGGCTCGGAACTAGTCATCCCTTTAGTGTATGCCGGGTCGTGGGAGGGCGCATGGGCTATCACCAGCGGCCGAGAGTGACGTTGAGCACAGCCAATGCAGCTGGCCCAGCACTCGAGGTGCGCAGCACGCTCCAGCCCAACCTGGCTCTGGTGGCCCCGGATTTCTCGAGAGCACTCAATTCATCGGGGGACAATCCCCCCTCCGGTCCCACCACCAGAAGGATCGGTCGATCCCCCGTTGGCCGCCACTGCGACAGTGGTTGGGTGGCCAGCGGGTCCAACACGACTATCTGGCACTCGCTGGCAAGAGCACACAGCGCTGTGGTGGACTGCGGCTCGCCGAGGGCTGGAACATAGGCGCGAAGCGCCTGTTTGGTTGCTTCCGTGACGATCTTGGTCCAGCGGGCAACACCCTTGTCGACTTTGTCGCCCTTCCAGGTCGAAATCGACCGAGACGCTTGATAAGGAATCACGCGGTCGATACCAAGCTCTGTGGAGGCTTGGATGGCAAGTTCGTCGCGGTCGCCCTTGGCTAGTGCCTGTGCAAGCCAGATTTCCGGAGTTGGTCGCACCACGTGCTCCACCGAGGTGAGAGTCAACGAGACTTCTGAGCCGGCCACCGCTGCCACGCTGGCCTGAGCCAGGATTCCCTTGCCATCGCCGACCGCAGTTGTTTCGCCGAGCGTGAGCCTGCCCACTCGAGCCGCGTGGTGGGCTTCATCCCCTGTCAGGGTGACGGTCTCGCCCACAGTCCACGGTCCAGGCGTTGCGCTCAAGTAGAGGTGCGCCACCGACTAGCCACCAAACAGGCGGTCACGGAACTTGTGGAACATGCCCTGCTGGGCGCCGGCAAGCCTGGGGCCCTCGGCTTTGCGCAGCGCCTTGAACTTTTTCATCAACTCGGTTTCTTGGGAGGCAAGCTTGGTGGGCGTCAGCACATGAATTCCAAAGCGCAGGTCGCCTCGGCCATTGCCTCGGAGTTTCGTCACGCCCCGCCCCTTCACCGTGATGACATCAGCGCTCTGAATACCTGGCTTGATTACGACGGTGACATCACCATCCAGGGCCGGCAGAGTCACTTCGGTTCCGAGAACCGCATCTGCGACATCGACTTCGATGGTCGCGATGATGTCATCACCCGAGCGGGAGTAAATACTGTCCCCTCGGACAGTGAACTCGAGATAAAGGTCACCGGCCGGACCGCCGCCGTGACCAACCTCGCCTTGGCCAGGAAGGTGGATACGCTGGCCGGTTTCGATACCGCCGGGAATATCAACCGAAAGCGAGCGGGTGGCGCGCACCCGGCCCTGGCCAGCACAGGTGGGGCACGGGCTGTCAATGACGGATCCAAAGCCGCGACAACTGCCACAGGGGCTCTGGGTCACCATGTTCCCCAGGACCGAGCGGACAGTGCGTTGCAGGCTTCCGCTACCACCACAGATGTCACAGGGCCTGGGCGATGTGCCAGGCGATGCGCACGAACCCTGACATGTTTCACACAACACAGCGGTGTCGAGTTCGAGGGACTGCGTCACACCAAAAATCACGTCGACCAGGTCAACATCAACTCGGACCAACGCGTCCTGGCCCCGTTCTTGACGGGGTCGTGGACCGCGAGATCCCTGTTGGCCACCAAAGAAGGTTTCAAAGATGTCGCCAAAGGGGCCAAACCCGCCAAATCCTTGGCCGCCTCCCATGTCGTAACTGGATCTCTGTTGCGGATCAGAGAGCACCTCGTAGGCGTGGGTGACCTGCTTGAACTGTTCCTCAGCACCCTCGTCGCTGTTCACGTCCGGGTGGAGTTGGCGCGCAAGCTTTCGGTATGCCTTTTTGATGTCATCGGCGCTAGCATCCTTAGCTACGCCAAGGACTTGATAGTGATCTGCGCTCACGCCTTAGTTTCTTTCTTGGTTATCGTCACCGAGCAGACGAGAAAGGTAGCGGGCGACCGCCCGCACCGCCGTCATGTTGCTCGAGTAGTCCATTCTGGTGGGGCCCACAACACCGAGGGTGGCTCTCTGGTCCGCCCCGCTCTGATAGGACGATGCCAATACCGCAGCCTCGGAGAGAGCGCCCTCGTTTTCGCGACCGATCCGCGCCTGAACATCCGTGGCACCCAGTTGCATCTCCGTAAAGAGCTTCAACAGCGTGACCTGCTCTTCGATGGCCTCGAGCACCGGATAGACGCTGTGGGCAAAGTCGTGCTCGGTGCGCACCAAGTTCGATGCGCCAGCCATGACGAGACGCTCAGTGCGATGACCCTCGATGGCGTGAGACAGAGCATCAGCAATCGACGCAACAAGCTCCACGCGGTCTGGCGAGACGCTGCCCGGCAGTGCGGCAAGCTTCTCCCCCAAGGCCGCAACCGGAACGGTGGCCAACTGTTGATTCACGTGCGCGCGCAACTCAGCGACGATTACCTCGTCGATGGGGTTCGCGCACTCCACAATGTTTTGATCTACCGAGCCACCATCGGTGATCAACACCGTCATCAGGCGGTGAGTGCCCAGTGGCAGCAACTCGACGTGGCGAACCCGGGCGCTACTCAGACTTGGATACTGAACGATGGCAACCTGATTGGTGAGTTGCGAGAGCAAGCGGACAGTGCGAGCCAGGGTGTCATCAAGATCAGCCGAGTTACTCAAGAACTCTTCAATCGCATGACGCTGGGCGACACTCAGCGGCTTGACGCCAGAGAGTTGATCAACGAATACCCGGTAGCCCTTATCGGTGGGGACACGGCCGGCCGAGGTGTGAGGTGCGGTGATTAGCTCTTCTTCTTCGAGCAGCGCCATATCGTTGCGAATAGTGGCGGCAGAGACACCAAAATCGTGGCGATCAGCAATTGCCTTCGATGCAACTGGCTCTTTCGAGTCGATGTAGTCCTGAACGATGACCTTCAACACTTCGAGTGCGCGCTCTGACACCATGTCTCTAGTCACCCCCGCACCCTGGTTTGGCAGTCTTACCCATCGATTGCTAATAGTAGCGAGGGAAGCCCGATTGCGTCATCAGGTCAGCTCGCGCACCAGGTGGTCGGCCATCAGACGACCAGGTCTAGTGAGCACGAGGTTGCCGGCAAGCGCCGCGCGGCCATCCAAGAGTTCCCTGGCAATAAAGTCTGCGACAACGGCGCCCTTCGAGGGGTCAATCGAAGTCTTCGGAATTCCTTCTCGAAGGCGCAAGCCCAAGAGAACCCGCTCTAGTGCCTGGTGATCAAGCGAGAGCACTTCCCTCGCGTGAGCAGGAGAGACTCCCTCCTCTAAGCGCTTGGCATAGGCGCTCGGATGTTTGACGTTCCACCACCGCACGCCTCCTACGTGGGAGTGGGCCCCTGGCCCAATCCCCCACCAGTCTTCGTTGCTCCAATAACTGCGGTTGTGGACCGATTCACGATCGGGAGTCTTCGCCCAGTTGCTGATTTCGTACCAGCTGTACCCAGCCTGGCTAAAGGCCTCATCGGCCAGCACATACATTTCTGCCTGCAGGTCATCATCGGGCACCTCCAGCTCGCCCTTCGCAATCCTTCTCGCAAGCGCTGTGCCCGGCTCAACGATGAGCGAATAGGCAGAAATGTGATCGGGCTCAAGCTCGATGGCGGCCTGGACCGTGGTGGCCCACTGTTCGAGGGTTTCACCCGGACTTCCAAAAATAAGGTCAACCGAGACCGCAAGCCCCGCATTTTTGACGGCCGCCACGGTCAGCGGCACGCGCTCTGGCGTGTGAGTGCGATCGAGTGTCGCAAGCACGCTCGGCACCACGGACTGAACCCCCACCGAGACCCGGGTCACACCGCCCTGGGCCAAGGTGACGAGGTCATCCTCGCTCACACTGTCGGGGTTTGCCTCTACGGTCACCTCAGCTCCGGGGGCGAGCCCCCAGAGGTTTTTGGCGTGCTCGAACATCCGCAGCAGGGGTTCCGGGCCCAACAGGGTGGGTGTACCACCACCAAAAAACACAGTAAAAAGCTGTCGTTCTGGCAGCCCGGCCTCGCGCAGCACTGTGGCGGCTAAGTCCATCTCCCGCAGAGCACTTTCTGGATAGCTGTCCCTCGACACCCCCTCCAGCTCATCAGCGGTGTAGGTATTGAAATCGCAGTACCCACAGCGCGCAGCGCAAAACGGGATATGAACATAAAGCCCGAGGGTTCGATCTGCTGCCCCTGTCGAAACACCCTCGGGCAATCGGCCATCGCTCGGGGCGAGGTCACCCTCTGGCAGTGGACTAGGCACCGGTGCTAAACCAAATCTCGTTCATCCGAACCACCATGACTGCCACAGAAACCCCGACAACACCGAGGATGACGTTGGATATCACGTTGCGCTCGACGACGGCCCAAATGACAGCGGCGGGAATCATCATGACCGCAGTGATCAAGTACATCCAGAACTCGAGGGAGTCGCCGGTTGGCTCATTACCCACAAAGGGCGCCACGATGCTGATCACAATCTGGGCCACCAAGAACACGCCAATGAGAACTGTGCCGAGCAACGTGTAATCATTCGGCGTCGCTTTTCTGGCCGCGAAACCAAAAGAGACCAGTCCGGTGAGAGCAGCAAACCCCACCTGAAACCAGGCAAACCACTCAATCACGTCGACTTCTCTCTGTATTAGGCCTCGGGGACCCCCATCAGGATACGGCTGCGGCCTGCAGAACACTCGATAATCGCCACCAACTGGCCAGTTGCCTGATCGATAGCTGCCAGAGGGATGTTCTCTGGCCAGTCTTTCGCTGCCACCGCCCGACCATGGCGAACATCGTTCACCTCGCGCGGTTCAAGATCTACCGGCGTCATCACGAGCGCTGCCGACTCTGCAAGCCCGCGAAGCGCCGAGGCCTCGATGTGCTCGTGAGAGAGCGCATCGGCCACGTCAAAGGGCCCCACGCTCGTGCGCCGCAGAGCCACCAGGTGGCCGCCAACACCGAGTTCATCGCCAATGTCTCTGGCGAGGGCTCGGATATAAGTTCCCGACGAGCAGTCAATCGCGAGTTCCACATCGATGTATCCCGGATGGCGCTCGGGTTCGCCCCGCTCTAACCGGAAGATCGTGACAGGTCTGGCTTTTAGTTCAACCTCAGCCCCGGAGCGAGCAAGGTCATAGGCCCTTTTGCCCTCCACCTTGATAGCGGAGAACGTGCTCGGCACCTGAGAGATGGGGCCACGGAACCGGGTCAGCACATCATCGAGGGCTTCTAGCGACACGGCCCCGAGGTCTCCCTCGGGATAGTCAATACGCTCACCCTCAGCGTCATCCGTGGTGGTGGCGTAGCCCAGCCGGAGAGTTGCCACGTAGGTCTTATCAAGGCCCACCATGTAGGTCAACAGCCTGGTGCCACTACCAACGCCCAACACCAGGAGGCCTGAGGCCTGTGGGTCGAGTGTCCCCGCGTGGCCAACCTTCTTGGTGCCCAGCGCTTTTCTAGCCATCGACACGACCCCGTGGGAGCTCACTCCCAGGGGCTTATCGACGAGCAGAATTCCGGAGGTCACCTAACCCAGTGCCTTTGTGTGCCAGATGGTCTTGATTTCGGTGAACGCCGTGATCCGCTCCAGGCTGCGCTCAGGAATTCCTTCACAGGGCACCACGACACGAGCGAGAACACCCGCCGCATCACGCTGCCAGGACACCCAATCGAAAGCAGAGCCGCCGGCGAAGTCAAAGGCGTTGACATCTGCGTGAGAGGCGAGCCACGGCATCACCTCGGCTGGGTTACCACTGATGATGTTGACGACTCCCCCGGGAACGTCACTCGTCGCCAGTACTTCCGCCAAGGACAGCGCCGGCAGAGGCTGCCCGTAATGGGGCATCACGACGACGCTGTTGCCGCTGGCCAGAATCGGTGCGACGACTGCGGCAAGGCCCAGCAAACTCTGGCCCTTATCGCCCTGGGGCGCCAAGGCCACTACCACTCCGGTGGGCTCTGGAACAGACAGATTGAAATACGGACCCGCCACCGGGTTGCCGTTACCAGCTACCTGGGCGTACTTATCGGCAAACCCCGCGTACCAAACCCACGTGTCAATCGCCCGATCTACCTGAGCGCTCGCTTGAGAGCTAGAGACGCCCTCGGCGGCTCGAATCTCTGCGACGAACTGGTCCCTGCGCCCTTCCAACATCTCAGCAATCCGGTAGAGGATTTGGCCGCGGTTATAGGCAGTGGCACCGGCGAAGCCGGGCTGAGCAGCCCTGGCGGCAACGACAGCGTCCCTCGCGTCCTTCCGGCTGGCCTTGGCCACATTGGCAATGAATTTGCCCTTGTGGTCGAGCGCCTCGTAGGTGTAGCCGCTTTCACTGCGAGGGAACTTTCCGCCGATAAAGAGCTTGTAGGTTTTCGCAACCGCCACACGAGCGCTCATTTCAGGCCTCCCTTGGGGCTACTAGATTCCAGATAGGCGGCGAGACCGTGCTTGCCACCCTCTCGGCCGTAACCGGATTCTTTATACCCACCAAAGGGGCTGGCTGGGTCAAACTTATTGAACGTGTTGGCCCAAATAATGCCGGCGCGTAGTTTGTCGGCGATCGCCAACATGCGTGATGCCTTCTCAGTCCAGATGCCAGCGCTCAACCCATATGGGGTGTTGTTGGCTTTCTGGACCGCCTCATCCGGCGTCCTAAAGGTCAGAATCGAGAGCACCGGGCCAAAGATTTCCTCCCGGGCAATCCGGTGGCTGGTCTGAACCCCGGTAAACAGGGTTGGCGGGAACCAGAAGCCCTTGGACGGAAGTTCACACGGCGCACTCCAGCGTTCGGCGCCCTCGCTATCACCGCTGTGGGCAAGCTCCGTGATGCGCTGAAGCTGAGCCTTGGAATTGACTGCACCAATATCGGTGTTCTTATCCAGCGGATCACCGAGGCGCAGCGTGGTCAGACGCTTCTGCAGCCTGGCGACAACGTCATCGTGGATGTTCTCTTGAACCAACAGCCTCGACCCG
>JBIIFP010000008.1:0-36513 GCA_044237205.1 Pontimonas sp.
GACGATGAGTTTGAGGTGCTGACACAGTTCATCTCAAACTGGTCGGCGATCCTCGATGTGTCTTTCGACACCCCCCTCGAGAGTGTCCCCGAGGACTTCATGCCGGCTGTTCACACCGTGGTGGTCGACGCCATCAACAACGCTGTTCGCCACGGTGACGCTGACTGGGTGCGTATTGGATTCACCATCGAGTCGGATGCTCTGGTGGTCAACATCCGCAATAACGGAACTGACCGTCCGAGTGGCCGAGTGGGCCTTGGCACACTGCATCTCAATCAATTAGCGCCGGATAAGTGGTCGCGCTTCTCTACAGAGCAAGGGATTGTGCAGCTCGTCGTGCGGCTCGAGCGAGCACACATCAGCGCACTGTCAGGCCGTGTCTAAATCAGCGTGGTGCATCACCCACTGATGCATCACAATCGCAGCGGCCGCGCTCGCATTCAATGACCGCGTCGAGCCGAACTGGGTGATTTCGATCGCCATCGATGCTGCCTCCAGCGCTTCGGGCGACAGACCAGGGCCCTCCTGCCCAAACAGCAGAATGCAGTCCTTGGGCATAACAACTTTTTCAATCGGCTGAGAGTCTGAAACATTGTCGATGGCAATGATGGGAAGGTCATTCTCCTTCGCGAAGCGAACCAAGGCCTCGACTGTCTCGTGGTGCACAACGTGCTGATAGCGATCGGTCACCATCGCGCCGCGCCGATTCCAGCGCTTGCGTCCCACTATGTGGACGGTGTGGGCGAGGAATGCATTGGCGGTGCGGACAATCGACCCGATGTTGAGATCGTGTTGCCAGTTCTCGATGGCCACATGAAAGCTGTGTCGTTTGGTGTCCAAGTCGGCAACAATTGCCTCCATGGTCCAATAGCGATACTTATCGACCACGTTACGAGAATCCCCACTGGCGAGAAGATCCTGATCAAAGTGCGGATCGGTAGGCAGGGGCCCAACCCATGGGCCCACCCCGTGGGTGGACTTCTCCGGATGGTTCAGATCGCCAGTCACGAGCTCTAGCCTAGGCACCAGGCGCTAGCCTGTGGGCATGCCACCGCTCGCCTGGAATCCCGATGGGCCAAATCTTCTCCTCGAGGGCGACAATCTCGACCATCTCGCGAGTATCCCGGATGGTTCCATCACCCTTGCCTACCTAGACCCGCCCTTTAATACCGGGCGAACTCAGGTGCGAAAAACGACCTCGGCCCGCTCCGGCGGTGAGGGCACGCGCAGTGGATTCGGCGGTCGTCTCTACGACCTCACTCTGGAGAAACTGCTCAGTTACGACGACAGCTTTGCTGATTACTGGGCGTTCTTGGCACCAAGGCTTGAGGAAACGTGGCGGGTCCTCACACCACAGGGAACGCTCTATCTCCATTTGGACTGGCACGAAGTGCACTACGCGAAAGTCGCGCTCGACATGATCTTTGGGCGTGAGAACTTCCTGAACGAGATCATTTGGGCCTACGACTACGGCGGAAAAACAAAGAAACGGTGGCCCACCAAGCACGACACAATCCTGGTGTACGTGAAGGACCCGCAGAACTACATCTTCAACTCTGAGGCTATCGACCGCGAACCCTACATGGCGCCCGGCCTGGTCGGCGCCGAGAAGGCGGCACGTGGCAAGTTGCCGACCGACGTCTGGTGGCACACCATCGTTAGCCCCACCGGCCAAGAGAAGACGGGCTACGCAACGCAGAAGCCACTGGGGATTTTGCGTCGCATCATTCAGGCCTCCAGCAACCCCGGCGATTGGGTCCTGGACCCATTCTCCGGAAGCGGCACCACAGCCCACGCGGCTGCCGAACTGGGGCGGCGATTTATCGCTATTGACGCCCACCCGGACGCCCACGCCATCATGGCGACAAGGCTTGCGCCCTACCTCTAGTCGACGAGGTCGCCCTGGAGGGTGCCCCCAGATGAGCGGAGGGCGAAGCAGTAGACCCCGCGCTCTCCCTGAGCCCATTGCTCGTCGCTTGCGGGATAGGAGAAATCAACGATGAGATCGTCAAACTGGGTGGCGAGGCGGTAGTCAATCACGTCAGTCACATCACAGGATTCGCGGGCCAACTGTGCGACCTCATCAACACCCGGATAGGGCTCCTCCGCACGATTCGAGAGCAACTCTGCGGAGATTAGTTGAGCGTCATGGGGTGTTTGGCAGGCCACCACAGTGAATCCTTCGGCGAAGGCCCCCTCAAATCCGGAAATGCACTCACCCCCCCGAAGCTCATCCCACGCCCACACCCCCGGTTCCAGAGGAACCCCAGAGAGAACCGGGAACTCGATCGCGGGCGTCTCGACTGGTTCTGGGGCACTCGCGCCCTCGTCATCCCTCGAGAGTGACTGCCCGAGGATAAAAGCCCCCGCAAGAATCGCAACGATGACCAGCGTGCCAAGAATCCAGAGTCCAATAAAGACACTCTGGCCGGCAGCCGTGGACGTCAAGGGCTTCTTGGGTGGGCGGGCCGCTGGGGATTCCTGGGTCGTCACTTAGAGACCTAAGTCGTCGAGGCTGATTGCGGCGCGATAGGGGTAACCGGCGTCCTCAATCACCTGGTCGGCCCCCGTCTTACGATCAACAACCACGCACACCGCAACCACTTCAGCGCCTGCCTGTTCCAGTGCTCTCGCTGCAGCTAATGGAGAACCTCCGGTGGTCGAGGTGTCTTCGACAACGACCACCCGTTTGCCCTTCACATCGGGGCCTTCAACCTGGCGGCCGCGACCGTGGTCCTTGGGTTCCTTCCGCACAACACAGGCGTCGTAGGTTTTCCCGGCAAGAATGCCGCGGTGCATAATCGCGCTCGCGATGGGGTCCGCTCCCATCGTCAAACCACCGATGATGTCGACGGGCTCAAACTCTGCCAGCAGCCCCAACATCACATCGCCGATGAGGGGAGCAACGCGGTGGTCGAGACTCACCTGACGCAAATCGATATAGAAGCTGGCTTTCTTACCGCTCGTGAGGATGAAGTCACCGTGGTGAACGGCTTCCCTGGTGATGAAACCAATGAGCTCGTCCCGTGCGCTTGCCATGCGTTTAGTCTACTGAGGCGCTTTAGGCTGGAGTGGTGAGGATTGCCACGTGGAACGTCAACTCGATTCGAACGCGCAAGCACAACGTGATCGAGGCTTTGCACGCGTATGACATCGACGTGCTGGCGATGCAAGAAACCAAGTGCCGCGATGACCAGTTCCCCTATGAAGATTTCGACGACGCCGGCTATGAGATTGTGCACCACGGGCTCAACCAGTGGAACGGGGTGGGCTTCGCCTCTCGGTTGCCACTAGCTGATCCCGAGGTGGGTTTCCCCGGGATGCCAGGCTTCACCAAGAACACCGATGAACCCGCTGCACTCGAAGCCCGAGCCCTCTCTGTCACGGTTGAAGGAATCCGACTCTGCAGTGTGTATGTGCCAAACGGCCGTGGACTCGATGATCCTCATTTTTCCTACAAACTCGCTTGGTTGGACGGCCTTGCCTCCACATGGAATAACTACCGGGCGCAACCCGATGCGTTGCCGTTGGCCGTGCTCGGGGATTTCAACATTGCACCTCTCCCCGCAGACGTGGGGGACCCCGCGTTTCTCCTCCCCGGCACCACCCACACCTCACCAGCAGAGCGAAGTGCTCTGAATGCTTTCCTCCACACGGCAGGCTTGACCGATCTCGTGCGGCCGCGTGTGCCGGAGGGATTCACGTTCTGGGATTACACCGGAGGCAAGTTTCCGAAGAACCACGGGCTGCGGATCGACTTCGTTTTTGGTTCGCCCGAGCTAGTAGAACTGACCTCGGGGGCAGAAATCCTGCGTGACACCAGGCGCGCGGAGGGCCCCAGTGACCATGTTCCCGTCGTTGTCGAACTCGCCACTGAGGATGACGACCGCCCCATGGTCTTCTAGGACTTCTCGCGCAATATTTTTGCGTGGCAACGGTCAGATTCGCGCGTGAATTGTGTAAAGCGCACCCATGCGCACGCGAACCCCTGCTTACACTGAGCACGACGCTCATTTTGTGCCAAGGAGGACGCTATGGAGACGACGATGTCGACCCGCCCCTGGAGCGCTCACGACGTTCGTGATTCGGCGCACTGGCAGGCCATCAAGGAGTCGTGCGCTGTCCTGCAGGGCATGCAAGTCAAGGACGGCAGCATCCCCGAGCAATCGCACCACGCCGCGGCAGCCGCTTCGGTGGATTCCCTCGTTCAGGCAACGGCCGCTCTCGCGGCTCATGTCCCGCACGATGCTGCCTACCTGGCAGCGCTTGCTGCTGATTGCGAAGCCTGGGTTGAGGGTGGCTTTGGTGTCCCCGACTTTTATGACTCGCTAGCGCTCTTTCGCCCCGAGAAGACCCGGGTTAACGGAACGCTCCACGTGGTCGTGTTTCCGATGTACACCCAGAACGGTTCGACCAACCGCTTCTTCGAAGCGGTGCTCTGCGAAACCATTTGGCCAGACTTCGTCTCGAATCTGGAGAGCGGCTCCTACGGGAACCTGATGTTCGTCCCTCTTCGATTCATCGACTTCACTGCTGGGTACGACACCAACTCTGCCGTGTTGTTCCCCGAGTCGGTGGCGGTGGCACCCCGGGTTCCAGCCGGCTCCCCCGAGGGCGCCGCGCCCGCCTTGCCCGCGTTCACCTGGGGCGGCATCTTCGCCGATCGCGAAGCAGCCCGGTTCAGAAAAGTGGTCAAGCACGCGATCGACATCACCCACCTCGAGCTGCCGGTGAACGCCCAGAGGCTCCTCGAGGATCAAAAACTCACGGAAGAAACCTTTGTGATGTGGGATTTGATTCACGACCGCACTCACATGCGGGGGGATCTGCCGTTTGACCCCTTCATGATTAAGCAGCGCATGCCCTTCTATCTCTATGGGCTCGAGGAGTTGCGCTGTGATCTCACCGCATTCCGCGAGGCCGTCACACTGATGCGCGACCCCCAGACAGATGACAAAACTCGCACCCACGCCGAACTCGTCCAGTACGCAGTGGTGTTTGACCGCATCTTCCGTTTTCCACTCACCGGTGGCCGAGTGCGCAACTACGACAGTGTTGCCGGACAGCTGCTCTTCGCATGGATGCACCAGCACCACGTCCTGCACTGGACAGACACGAAGCTCACGATCGACTGGGACGCAATGCCAGACACCGTCGTCGAGCTGTCTGACCGGATCAACCAGCTCTATTGGGCGTCTATCGACCGTCCGAAGATTGTGCACTGGATTGCTGCTCACGAGCTGGTCAGTGAAGTGTTGGCGCCCCACCCAGCCTCACGCTTCTTGGCAGGGGACCTTCCTCTTGAGGGAACGCCTGGAGACCTCACCGACCAGGTGATGGATGACGAATTCCCGCTCTCCATGTTCTATGAGGCCCTCTCCAAGAAACTCGGGCCAACGATTGAACAGACCGCCGGAATAACCGGAACCAGCGGAATCTAGTCGCCTAACTGTCATGATGGTCTGGTGAGACTCCATAACCCTGACTGGCGCGGTTTTGCCAGTGACAACTACTCCGGTGTGCACCCGGAGGTTTTGGTCGCTATCGAAGCGGCCAACCTCGGACACCAGGTGTCCTATGGAGAAGATGACTACACAGCCGCGCTGACCCAGACCATCCGTGAGCACTTCGGTGCGAAGGCTGAGGTATTCCCGGTGTTCAACGGAACTGGCGCCAACGTCGTTGCTCTGACGGCCATGATGCCGCGCTGGGGGGCCGTGATCTGCAGTTCCCTCGCCCACATTCACACCGACGAAGGTGGCGCTCCTGAGCGCGTCAGCGGCCTCAAACTCTTCACGGTGCCAGTCCCCGAGGGGAAACTCACTCCGGAGTTGATTGCGACCGAAGCCTTTGGATTCGGCGACGAACATCGTGCACAACCACTAGTCGTCTCCATCACCCAAAGCAGTGAGCTTGGCACCGTTTATACGCCAGACGAGATTCAGGCCATCACCACCTTCGCCCACGACAAAGGCATGCTCGTTCATATGGACGGAGCGCGACTCTGGAATGCCGCGGCGAGCCTGAATCTTCCCTTCCGCGCCTTCACCACAGACGTAGGAGTTGATGTTCTGACCCTGGGTGGCACCAAGAATGGTCTCCTCGGCGCTGAGGCAATTGTTGTCCTCAACCCCGACGCGGTCGACGGCCTCATCTATCTGCGCAAACTCAGCATGCAACTGGCCAGCAAAATGCGCTTCGCAAGCGCCCAGATTCTTGCGCTGTTCCGTGATGACCTGGGTCTGCGCTCCGCCCGTCACGCCAACGCAATGGCCTCAACCTTGCGGTCTGCTCTCGAGGAGCGTGTGGCCTCAGGAGCAATTTCAGGGCTCGGCTTCAGTGCACCGACCCAGGCCAACGCGGTCTTTGCTCTTCTCGACAACGCCGTTGCGGACCGAATCCGCGAAAAATTCCGGTTCTATGACTGGGACCGAGCGAAAGGCGAAGTCAGGTGGATGTGTTCCTTCGACACCACCGAAGACGACATTTCACGCTTCGTCGAGGCGATCACTAGCGAACTTCAGGCGTAGTTAGCGCTTCCCGAGACGCTCTCGCCGAGCGGCCGGCGAACGCGGGGCGCTCGCTCTCGCTCCTGCAATTTTTCCGGGAGGTCGGCCACATCACCCTGAAGGCCCAGTGTCATCACGCTCACCACGCTGTGGTGAGCGTCGATAGCTAGAGCGATTCCCAGGGCCTCCGCATCGAATCCACCCATCTGGTGAACCAGAATCCCCTCGACGGTGGCCTGAACGCTCAGGTGTGCTACCGCCTGACCCAGGTCATACCAAGCGTGAGAGAGGGCCTTGCCCTCATCGGTGTGGGTCCTCGCAATGTTGGCCACCAATGCGCTGGCGTGTTCGGCCCAGACTGCGTTGCCAGAGGCAAGAGTCTCCAGAATCGTGGAAAAAACCTCGTCGCCGCGGAATCCCACGACAAAAGACCACGGTTGCGAATTGCTCGAGCTTGCTGCCCAACGCGCCGCCTCGAAGAGGGGGGCCACCTGTTCTGCGGACAACTCTGCGGTCCTGGAATAGGCGCGAGGACTGCGCCTACCCGCTAGTGCGTCATGGATGGGGAAGGTCTTGGTGGAGGTGCTCTCGGTCATCGTGTCCTTAGCTTTATTCGGTGGGGGAAGGTTACTCGACGCTAAACGGCGCCACAGTCAAGCTCGAGCCATCGCTAGCCAAATCAACACGAACGGTGTCACCGTCGTGAATCTCTCCGGAGAGCAAGGCTTTCGCCAAGCGGTCGTCAATCTCTTTCTGCATCAATCTGCGCAGTGGACGCGCTCCATAGAGCGCGTCATAGCCTTTGTCTGCGAGCCACAGCCTGGCCGCCGGTGTCACCGCAAGTTCGAGACGTCGCTCGTTCAGCCTCTTCGACAGGCGGTCAACGGTGATTTCGACAATCTGGCCCAGGTCCTCGCTAGAGAGTGTCGAGAACACCACAATGTCATCAAGCCGGTTCACAAACTCCGGCTTGAAAGCCCGCCTGACCTCGCCGTGCACAGCCGCGACCTTGTCTTCCCACGAGAGGGCCTCATCCACCAGGAACTGTGACCCGAGATTAGAAGTGAGCACCAGAATCGTGTTTCTAAAGTCGACCGTGCGGCCTTGACCGTCCGTGAGGCGACCATCATCAAGGACCTGCAACAGCAAGTCAAAGACCTCAGGGTGAGCTTTCTCCACCTCGTCCAAGAGAATGACCGAGTATGGCCTCCGGCGCACAGCCTCCGTCAGCTGGCCACCCTGCTCATAGCCGACATACCCGGGAGGGGCACCGATGAGGCGTGATACGGCGAATTTCTCGCCGTATTCGCTCATATCGATGCGCACCAAGGCTTTCTCGTCGTCAAAGAGGTAGTCGGCAAGCGCCTTCGCCAACTCGGTCTTACCGACACCCGTGGGGCCCAGGAACAAGAAGGAGCCAGTCGGGCGGCCGGGATCACTCAGGCCCGCTCGTGAGCGGCGCACAGCTTCGCTGACTGCCCTGACCGCGTCCTTCTGGCCCACCAGACGCTTTGCGAGCTCCATCTCCAAATGGAGCAGACGCTCGGTTTCTCCTTGGGTGAGCTTGTCGACAGGAATACCCGTCCACGCCGCCACAACTGCGGCGATGTCCTCGTCGGTGACTTGGTCATTCACCATCCGATCAGCAGAGGGCTCGCTGTTTTCTGCCGTGGAAATCGCGGTTTCAATACCCGGAATGACCTCGTAATTGAGTTTGGATGCGTCTTCGTAACGGCCCTCGCGCATCGCGCGGTCGAGATCAATACGAGCGTCGTTAAGTTGGGTTTTGAGCTCACCGACGTCTTGAAGTGACGCTTTCTCGGTGGCCCACTTGGCTTGAAGCGCCGAAAGTTCTGCTTCTTTCTGGGTGAGATCCTCGCGCAACTTGGCAAGACGATCCTTCGAGGCGTCGTCTTTCTCCTTTTTGAGCGCCAACTCTTCAATGCGCATGCGATCAACCAGCCGACGGAGTTCGTCAATTTCCACCGGCGAGGACTCAATCTCCATTTTCAGACGGCTGGCGGCCTCATCGACAAGATCGATGGCCTTATCCGGCAGCTGACGCGAGGTGATGTAACGGTTGGAGAGTGTGGCCGCTGCCACCAGCGCGCTATCAGCAATGACCACTTTGTGGTGAGCTTCGTAACGCTCTTTGAGGCCGCGCAGAATAGCCACGGTGTCTTCAACGCTTGGCTCGCCGACAAAAACCTGCTGGAAACGGCGCTCCAGTGCCGCGTCCTTCTCAATGAACTCCCGATATTCGTTGAGAGTCGTGGCACCAATGAGGCGTAGCTCACCTCTGGCAAGCATGGGCTTGAGCATGTTGGCTGCAGCCACTGAGCCCTCGCCGCCGCCGGCGCCCATCAGGGTGTGAAGCTCGTCGACGAAGGTAATGATCTCGCCTTCGGCGTCGTTGATTTCTTTCAGAACAGCCTTCAAACGCTCCTCAAACTCACCCCGGTATTTGGCGCCCGCAACGATGGCCGCCATATCGAGTGAAATAAGTTGCTTCCCCTTCAAAGAGTCAGCAACGTCACCGGCGACGATGCGCTGCGCCAAGCCCTCGACCACGGCGGTCTTGCCCACGCCTGGCTCACCAATCAGGACCGGGTTGTTTTTGGTGCGCCTGGTCAACACCTGCGACACTCGTCGGATCTCTTGGTCACGACCAATGACAGGGTCAAGTTTTCCCTCACGCGCAATATCGGTGAGGTTCACGCCATACAGCTCCAGCGCGCTCTTCTGGCCGTTCTCTTCGGATGACTGTGGCATGGCGGGCCCCCTTATCTCGGAGATTCCTGGGATGGTGGCAGGGCCCAGCGCAAAGGATTCCACACCACAACCTGGTTAGATCTCGCGGCCCTCTGACCGGCCCTCAGGGGAACAACCTCGCCCTCAGATCCAGCGGCGAAGACGCGCCGGCCAGAGCGCGCCAGCATCTCATCAGCGAGCGCGCTTTCTAAGTCCCTCACGCGCTTCTGCAAGTAGTCGACCTGGCTCTCGAGCTCCAAGATGCGCCTGATTCCCTCGAGGTTCAATCCTTCAGCGCTCAAGCGCGAAATCTCCCGCAAGTGAACGACATCCTTCATCGAATACCGCCTGGTCTGCCCAGCCGTGCGGGTGGGACTGACCAGTCCAAGACGGTCATACTGGCGCAGGGTTTGCGGATGCATACCGGCAAGCTCCGCTGCGGCAGCGATAGAAAAGAGTGGTGTGAGCTCATCCATGGCTAGTTCTTCGCCCTCTTGAGCAGCTCATCACGCGGGTTCTCATCCGGAAGCGCGCTAAAGAGTTTCTCCAGGTGCCCCTTTGCTGCTCCTGACAGGTGTGACGGAACAGCAACGGCAAGTTCCACCAGGAGATCACCGAGCGCTGATCCACCTCGAACGCCACGGCCCTTGACCCGGAGGACCTGACCGCTCGGAGTCCCAGGCGCGACTTTGACCTTCACCACATCACCATCAATGGTGGGAACCTCGATTGTGGCGCCGAGTGTCGCCTCCAGGAACGTCACCGGAACGACAACGCGCAGGTTGTCCCCGTCGCGACTAAAAATCGGGTGCTTGGGCACACCTACTGTGATGATGGCGTCACCGGGGCGACCCCCATCGGGGCTCGGGTGTCCTTTGCCGCGGAGGCGAACCTTTTGGCCATCCTTCACTCCCGCAGGAATGCGGGCCTTGATGGTGTTGCCAGAAGGTCCCGCCAAAGTCACATCGGTCCCCGCGACGGCCGTCTTCAGATCAAGGGTGACCCGAGAGACGACGTCACGACCTTTCGTGGGTTCCCTATAGCCCTGGAATCCCCCGCCGCCACCACCAAAAAGCCCGGAGAACAAGTCCCCGAAATCTGCGTTTCGACCGCCGCGCGCTGCGCCCTCACCAAACATGCCGCCAAACACATCGTCGAAGCCCCCTTGGGAACCGCCAGCGGTGAAGCGAGGCCCACCGGCTGCCATGGCACGAATTTGGTCGTACTCCGAGCGTTGAGTCGCGTCTGAGAGCACCGAGTAGGCCTCGGAAATCTCTTTGAACCGAGCCTCAGCCGCTGAATCACCCTGGTTGGAATCCGGGTGATGTTTGCGGGCTAGTGAACGGTAGGTCTTCTTGAGCTCGGCGTCAGAGACGTCCTTGGACACCCCGAGAATTGCATAGAAGTCTTTGTCTAACCAGTCTTGGCTTGCCACCTAGCTCACCTCCTCGCTTACTCGTCTGCAGGAACCTGGACAGCCACTTTCGCTGGCCGAATAAGGCGATCACCCAGGGTGTAACCACCCTCGATGACCTCCGCGACAGTCTCGGAGGTGGCCTCCGGGCTCGGAATTCTGACCATGGCTTCGTGAATTGCCGGATCGAATGCTTCGCCGACACTGCCCACGGCAGTCACGCCGTAGCGATCAAAGCCAGCTCGCAGTTTCTGGGACACCAGCTCGAGCGGTGTGTCAGCAAGGTCACCGTGGGCATCCGCGCGATCAAGGTCATCCAATGCGGGAAGAAGTGAGCGCACAACTTCTGCGATGACGGCTTCCCTGTTGGCTTGTCGATCACGCTCCACCCTGGTGCGGAAGTTCTGGAGCTCGGCCTCCGCTCTGGCGGCCCGGTCGCGGTATTCCGCGACCAGGTCACGCTCAGCATCGTCAAGAATCTCGAGATCCTCGGTACTCAGGTCTTCAGCCCCTGCCGAATCGGAAGCATCCGCGCGGACGTCGCCCGTTTCTGGATCAATACGACGCTTGTCGGTAATCAGCGGCTCTGACTCTTCGTCAGGGCTAGGTGCTTGGTTCTCAGACATGCGTCCTACTTCTTGGTGTCGACGTCGTCGTCCACAACCTCGGCATCGACGATGTCCTCGTCGTTACCCTCGGCTGCGTCCTCTGGAGCTGCTTCTCCCTCAGGGGTGGCCTGATAAAGGGCCTCACCCAACTTGGTCTGGCTCTGGCTGAGTGTTTCCACAGCCTTCTTGAGCGCAGCCTCGTCGTCACCAGCGAGGGCTGACTTGAGAGCATCGACGTCGGCCTGGACTTCGGACTTGACGTCCTCTGGCAGCTTCTCGTCGTTCTCCTTGAGGATCTTTTCCACCGAGTAAGCAAGCTGTTCAGCGGTATTGCGCTCTTCAGCAGCCTCACGGCGCTTCTTGTCCTCAGCAGCGTTCTCTTCAGCCTCACGGACCATACGCTCGATGTCTTCCTTGGGAAGGGAAGAGCCACCCGTGATGGTCATGGACTGCTCTTTGCCGGTTCCCTTGTCCTTTGCGGAGACGTGAACGATACCGTTCGCGTCGATGTCGAAGGTCACCTCAACCTGCGGAACTCCGCGAGGCGCAGGAGCAATTCCGGTGAGCTCGAAGGTGCCAAGAGCCTTGTTGTCCCTGGTGAACTCACGTTCACCCTGGAAGACCTGAATCGACACCGAGGGCTGGTTGTCATCCGCGGTGGTGAAGGTTTCGCTTCGCTTCGTCGGAATAGCAGTGTTGCGCTCGATCAGCTTGGTCATGATTCCACCCTTGGTTTCAATACCCAGACTGAGCGGCGTCACATCGATGAGGAGAACGTCTTTACGTTCGCCCATCAGAACACCCGCCTGCAAAGCGGCACCCACTGCGACGACCTCATCAGGGTTCACACCCTTATTGGGCTCCTGACCACCGGTGAGCTCGGTGACCAAAGTGGTCACCGCGGGCATGCGAGTCGATCCACCCACCAGCACGACGTGGGAAATGTCGGAGAGCTTTACTCCGGCTTCCTTGATGACGTCGTTGAAGGGCTGCTTCGTGCGCTCGAGGAGGTCCTTGGTGAGCTCTTCGAACTTAGCTCTGGTCAAGGTCTCATCCAGGTTCGCCGGTCCACTATCGGTCAGTGACAGGTAGGGGAGCTGAACCTGCGTGCTCGTAGAGCTCGAGAGTTCCTTCTTGGCCTGCTCAGCGGCTTCCTTGAGACGCTGCTTAGCAATCTTGT
Organism: Pontimonas sp.; assembly: GCA_044237205.1. GTDB lineage: Bacteria > Actinomycetota > Actinomycetes > Actinomycetales > Microbacteriaceae > Pontimonas. The sequence continues at coordinate 12,463 of JBIIFP010000008.1, forward strand.
CGCCGGTGACATCAACACCGGTGGTCTCTTTGAACCGGGTGGCCAGGTAGTCGACGATGCGAGCATCCCAGTCATCTCCGCCCAGCCGGTTATCACCGGCGGTGGAGCGCACCTGAATGGTCGAGAACTCGTCGTCCTTGCCCACCTCGAGAAGACTGACGTCAAACGTTCCGCCACCAAGGTCGAAGACCAGGATGAGCTCGTCTTCTTTACCCTTGTCCAGGCCGTAGGCCAGGGCAGCCGCGGTCGGCTCGTTGATGATACGCAAGACGTTGAGTCCCGCAATTTCACCAGCATCCTTGGTCGCTTGACGCTCGGCGTCGTTGAAGTATGCGGGAACAGTGATGACGGCGTCGGTCACGCTCTCGCCGAGGTATGCCTCGGCGTCGCGCTTCAGTTTGGCAAGAATACGCGCGGAAATTTCCTGCGGGGTGTACTTCTTGTCATCAATCTCTTGTTTCCAGTCGGTGCCCATGTGGCGCTTGACCGAAGAAATCGTGCGATCGACGTTGGTAACTGCCTGGCGCTTGGCGGTCTCACCCACGAGCACTTCGCCGTCCTTGGTGTAGGCGACGACGGAGGGTGTAGTGCGAAACCCCTCAGCGTTGGCAATAACGGTGGGTTCTCCACCCTCGAGAACGGACACCACCGAGTTAGTGGTTCCTAGGTCAATTCCTACTGCGCGTGCCATCTGGCCAGCTCCTTCGTGTTGTATCAGTGCGCTGGATGTGATCCAGCAGAACTCCATTGTGAAACATGAGTCGCCTCTTGTCAAGTTTTCTAGAGAATATGTGAGTCGAAGGGACTCAGGTATTTGTTTGCTCATCCATACCCCGCGCGTTACCCACAGTTTCGAAAAAGCGACTACCTTTCTCTCTATGGCCAATGACGGCACCCGCGATGTCCCGCCCGAGATTGGGCTCGCTAAAAACGTTGGAAAAACAATTCCCACGAAGCGTGTCTATGCATGGGCCTTTTGGGACTGGGCCACCCAGCCTTTCAACACAGTTCTGATCAGTTTTGTCTGGGTTCCGAGCTACCTCACCAGCACCTTCTTCCTGGACCCCGATGTCGTGGGAACTGCAGGCGAAGAAGTGGCGCTCGGACAACTCGCGGCAAATCTTGGGATGGGAATTACCGTTGCCGGTCTCTTCATTGCTCTGATAGCGCCAGTGCTGGGGCAGCGGGCCGATAGAACCCAAAGGCAGAAGCTACAGCTGCTGATTTTCACCGGGTTGCTCGTAGTCACCCAGCTTGGATTGTTCTTCGTCCAACCCGGCCAGGAGTGGTTCTGGATTGGCGTGGGGCTCATTGCGATCGGCAGCGTTTTCAATGAGATTGCCGGAGTCAACTACAACGCTTTGCTCGTGTCAGTGTCGACCCCCAAAACCGTGGGGAAGGTCTCCGGTCTGGGCTGGGGGTTTGGCTACCTGGGTGGCATCATTGCGCTCGCCCTCGTGGTGGGGCTTATTCTGAGCGGCGTCCTCCAAGGGGATTCCGCTCTCACTTTTCAGCTCGTGGCGCTCGGGTGCACCGTCTGGACCATCATTTTTGTCATCCCCATTTTTGTGAGTGTGCCGGAACCAAAAACAGGGAACGTAATCCAAAAACTCGGCTTGTGGGGGAGCTACGTCGAACTCGGACGCAGTATCAAGCGCCTCTACAAGGAGGCACGTCCCACCTTCTGGTTCCTACTCGCGAGCGCCGTCTACCGGGACGGCCTGTCCGCCGTGTTCGTTTTTGGGGCGATAATTGCCGGCATTGTGTTCGGCTTCGGCTTTACCGATCTCGTGATTTTTGGCATTGCGCTGAACGTGGTGGCAGGAATTTCGACGATTCTTGCGGGAAGACTCGATGACCGGTTCGGGCCGAAAAACGTGATCCTGATATCCGTGTTTGGACTCGTCCTCTGCACAACCGCAGTGTTTGTGCTCGTTGACCTCGGAACACCGATGTTTTGGACGGTGGGACTCATTCTCGCCGCGTTCGTCGGGCCAGCTCAGGCAGCCTCGCGATCATTCCTCGCCAGAGTCACCCCTGCCGGCCGCGAAGGCGAGGTTTTTGGCCTGTATGCAACGACGGGTCGAGCTGCTGGATGGATGGCATCCCTACTCTGGGCGGTCTTCATCCAACTCGCCGGCAATCAGACCATTTTTGGCCTCTTGGGAATAGCCCTCGTGCTGCTGATCGGCGGAGTTATGCTGCTTTTCGTGAAGGCCCCGGCTCGCTCAACAAGCTAACCCCTCAGGGCCCACCACTCAAACAACACCAGCACTACGACCGCTCCCGTAATGAAGTTGAGGAGCAGGAACCAGCGCCATCCTTTGTTTGCTGCCTCGGCGGCGGCGTCACTGACGGACCACCAGGGAGCTATCGCTGCGAGATAGAGCAGCACCACCGGAGCAATCAAGGGCAGCGGCCACGGAGTGGCAAGAAGCACTACTCCAGCGAGGGCATAGAGGGCAACGGCGAAGCGCACGGTCCCTTTCGCTCCAATGACCGTAGCGATCGAGGCAACCCCCGCTTCCCGGTCAGCGACAACGTCTTGCACGGCGCCAAATGCGTGGGAGGCCATTCCCCAGAAAAAGAATGCAGCCAAGACCGTCACGGTGACCGTGGAGACGGCAGCCTCCGCCAGCACGAGCCCATACAGCGCTGGCATGACGAAGTGGGCGCTTGAGGTCGCTGAGTCCAGGAAAGGGATTTCCTTGAAACGAAAACCCTTTGCCGAGTAAGCAACCACAAAGAAGAGCGCGAGGGCGAGGACGCCCGTTGCGCTTGCGGATCCCGACCACACCAGCGGCACGAGGAAAGGGATCGGGAGAATCACGCTGGCAAGAAGGGTCGCTAGGTGCAGATTCGGGGGAAGAAGCGCCCCCTCAACACCGCCCTTACGGGGGTTACGGATGTCGGATTCGTAGTCAAAGACGTCATTAATCCCATACATCAAGAGGTTGTAGGGGACGAGGAAGAAGAAAAAGCCGATGATGAGGTTGCTATCGACCTGCTCTGTGCTCACGTAATACGCAAGCCCAAAAGGAAACGCTGTGTTGATCCAGCTCAGCGGCCTGGAACTCCAGAGGATGAGCCCTGCCTTTGTCATTGGCCGGTTTTTCTCACCTGAGCGCGCAGGAGGTGCCACAGCGCGGGAACAATCAGCAGGGCTGCCACCGTATAGGCAAAGTCTTCAATCGGTGCGACACCGATGCGTAGTCCGCTGATGAGCGCCTCGTCGTAGTCGACGAGGCCAAACCCAATAATCGCATTGTCGAAAACCGCGGTCAGGAGCACCATGGCTCCCGCCGCGATAAGCAGCGCGCGCGCCCCAGGGGCTCTCCGCATCGCAACCGCTGCCCCGAGGACCAGACCTGCCGCCACAAGGAAGGGAATGTTGATCAGCCAATACGTCATCGCCCGGACCTCCGAGCAAGCATCTGTGCCGAGAGAAGATAGGCAATCAGGGTTGAGTAACACAGCAACACCAGGAAAAAGAGTTCTTCGAGCGGAAGCTCAGGCCCCAGCAGGGCACCCGTCATCCAGGGCCCAGAGCCCCGGAAGAAGACACCTTCGGCAATGCCGACCACATCCCAGAGTAGGAGGAACGACACTCCTACGCCAACGACGATCAGGGTCCTACCCGGAGCGCCCCCGAAGAGCGCAAGCTTGTGCCGCCAATCCAGCAGTCCCGTGCCAATAATCGCTCCCAGAAGGGCAAGTAGATAGACCAGGGACACTACATCCCCCTAGCCGATGGGGACCAAAGGCTCGGGCAGCGGAGAGGTCGAGACGTCTCCTCTAACCCGCTTCACGAGGACCTCGGCGCTAATCAGACACATCGGGAGGCCGATTCCTGGAATCGTCGAGCTGCCGGCGTAGTAGAGGCCATCAACCTTCTTGCTCACGTTGCCAGCTCTAAAGAGCGCGCTCTGCATAAGGGTGTGGGCCGGGCCGAGCGCAGTGCCCTTCCAGGCGTTCAAATCGCCCGCGAAATCGGCGGGGCCAACGCTGCGACGAAGGACGATGCGATCCGCCAAGTCGTGGGCGCCACTCCACCGAGAAATCTGCGCGATCGCTCGATCGGCGATCTCCTCGATCAGTGCATCGCCCGAGCGGTTGATCCCGCCTCGACCCATGGAGACATCTGCTGGCATTGGAACCAACACGAAGAGATTGGTGTGGCCCTTCGGCGCAACCGACGAATCTGTGGCGCTTGGCTTACACACATAGAGTGAGGCCGGGTGCGGAATCGTCGGAGGAATCGCGAAGATTCTGGAGAAGTTGTCATCCCAGTCCTTGGTGAAAAAAAGGCTGTGGTGGAGGAGCTCCGGAACGTCGCCCTTGACTCCCAAGTAGAGCAAAACGGCGCTGGGTCCGGCCAGCTTCTTATCCCACCAGGCTTGCGGGTAGGTCTGAAGCTCTTCAGGAAGAAGCTTGGTTTCACTGTGGTGCAGGTCGGTGGTGGAGACCACAAAGTCAGCGCCCACGAAGTGGGTGGTCCCGGCTTGATCCACATACTCGACCCCCGTTGCCCGGGCCTTGCGTCCACCGCCACGCTTTGTGCAAATTCTGCTGACCGGAGCGTTGGTCACGACCGTAACTCCGGCGCCCTCAATGACTTCGCGCATGGAATCCATGACACGAACAAACCCGCCCTCGGCATAGAGAACGCCGTCTTCCATGTCCAAGTGGCTCATGAGGTGGAACATGCTCGGTGCAATGAAGGGGCTCGAGCCGAGAAAAACAGCCGGATAGCCCAGAAGCTGCTGAATACGGGGGCTCTTCGTGTACTTCTTGGCGAACGTCATAATCGGCGTGGTCAGCAGACGAATCAAGGTCCCCATGCGCTTGAGCACCTCGGGGACAAAGAGTGGCCGCAAGTCCTGGAACGACGTGTAGAGGAAGTACTCCTTGGCAATCCGGTAGGTGTCCTTCGCCGAGTCGAGATACTTCTCCATCGACTTCCGGGATCCTGGCTCCATCGACTCCAGCAGTGCGAGATTGTCCTCGCGAGTTGCCCGGACATCGACATACTCGGCAGTGGCCGAGCCCTCCGGCTCGAAATACACCCGGTAGCCGGGATCCAACTTGGTGAGCTTAAGGTGGGCATCCGCCGTGGTCCCCATCAGGCGATACCAGTGATCAAAAACCTCGGGCATCAAATACCAGGATGGCCCCGTATCAAAACGGAACCCGTCCTTCTCCCACAGCCCTGCGCGCCCACCCAGTCGTGGCATCGCCTCGACCAACGTGACGGAGTAGCCGTCTTTTGCCAGGAGGCCAGCAGTGGCCATACCGCCAATACCGCCACCAATGACGACTACGGACTTAGACATTGATTTCCTTTCGCAGAGACTTGGGGACGCCGGGCACCCAGCCAAGAAGAACTCGACTGGCAAGCAGAGCTTTGTCGGCGCCAGAGACACTAATTCGCGTTGTTTGCAGTATCGTCGCGGGCGTTGATCTAATCTTCTCGGACAGCGCCTGAAAAAGAGCATGGGCGAGCGCCACCGCGCGACGCGGGTTGGCCGGCAACAAGGGCAGCGCTAGGGCCGAGCGGGCCAAATCCCGATCGATGTCATCGAGCAGCGCGTGCTTCGTCTCCTCAGTGAGGGCCTGCGCGTCGACGCCGGGAAAGTATGTTCGCCCCAGCGCTTGAACATCAGCACCGAGGTCTCGCAGAAAGTTGACCTTCTGGAAGGCGGCGCCAAGAGCGCGCGCTCCGGTGACCATCGTCTTCTTGTCCCGCGCAGAAACAGTGCGACCGTCCAAGAACGCCTGCAGGCACATCAATCCGACAACCTCAGCCGAGCCATAGACGTAGTCGGCAAAACTCTCGGGGGTGTGAGTTGTTTCGGTCAGGTCCATGCGCATCGAGTGAAAGAACGGCCTGGTGAGGTCGGCGCCAACGCCAACCTGTCTCGCCGAGTGTGCGAAGGCATGAACAATCAAGTTCGTGCTGTAGCCGGTCTTCAGTGCCTGCTCTGTGTCTGCTTCTAAGGCATCAAGCATCTTTCCAGCAGTTTTCTTGGACACGCCGGCTTCGTCTGCGACACCATCAACAATCTCATCCGCGAGACGGACCAGCGCATAGAGATTACCGATGTGAAGTCGTGCAGGTGGGTCGAGAAGCCTAGAAGCTAAGCCAAACGAGGTCGAGTAGCGTCGAATGACCCCGGCCGATGTTTCCTGGGCCACGCGCGTATACAAATCAATGCGGGTATCAAGCTCAACCGCCATGGTTGGTCCCTCTCCCCCTCTGGTATGTGGCTAGGCTAAATAAGCGGGAAAACGTACCGCCACACACGACCTTCACCATTGCAGAGTAGCGCGATAACACTATGAAAACCTCCGAACTTGTGATCCTTCTCGACGAGAGGGGTGCCCCCGTGGGGACGGCCGAAAAATCAGCGGTTCACACCTCCGAAACACCCCTTCACCTCGCGTTCTCGTGTCACATATTTAACCCTGCCGGTGATGTTCTCATCACCCGGCGGGCCCTGGGGAAGAAGACCTGGCCTGGCGTGTGGACGAACTCCGCGTGCGGGCACCCCGGCCCCGGCGAGACCATGGAAGACGCCATCCGGCGTCGCGCCAAGGACGAGCTCGGCATGGAGCTTGGCGCCATCACCGAGGTGCTGCCCGATTTCCGTTACAGAGCAGTGGATGCCTCCGGCATCGTGGAGAACGAGATATGCCCTGTTTTTGTGGCCCGGGCCCTAGGAGAACCACGCCCAGCGGCGTCCGAAGTGTGCGAGTGGCAGTGGGTGCGCCCTGAATCACTAGCCAGCGCGGTTGCCCAGACGCCCTTCGTCTTTAGCCCGTGGCTCGTGGACCAAATGGAGCAGTGGGGCCCGAACTACGGCTTTGATACGTCGGTGCGGTGAAAATTCTGGAACGATCGCGATGCCGTCGGTCCGCGTTGCCCCTGATAACGGCTTCCGTACTTATCTGATCCATAGGGGTGCTCAGCCGACGAGCTCAACCTAAAGAAGCACAACTGGCCGATCTTCATCCCCGGCCACAGTGTGATCGGCAGGGTCGCGACGTTGCTGAGCTCTAAGGTGACGTGACCTGAAAAACCGGGGTCGATGAAGCCTGCAGTGGAGTGGGTGAGAAGGCCGAGTCGACCCAGTGAACTCTTGCCCTCCAGGCGAGCGGCAATGTCGTCGGGAAGAGTTATTACTTCATACGTTGCTCCCAGCACAAACTCACCCGGGTGCAAAACGAATGACTCTGTGGCGTCAACCTCAACCAAGCGGGTCAAATCCGGTTGGTCAAGAGAAGGATCGATGTGCTGATACTTGTGGTTGTCAAAGAGCCGGAAAAAACGATCCAGCCTGACATCGACGCTGGAGGGTTGAACCATTCCGAGATCAAGCGGGTCCAATCCCACCCGACCGGAGCTCAACTCGGAGCGAATATCGCGGTCTGAGAGCAGCACCAGACCAGACTAGTAGAATTGGGGACTAGAGCCAGTCAGCGCGGACCACTGGCCATGCGAGTGTAGTTCAATGGCAGAACTTCAGCTTCCCAAGCTGATAGCGCGGGTTCGATTCCCGTCACTCGCTCCAGATCAACGCGTTATGCCTTGGGCGGTCACCGCCGCGCAACAACAGGCTTTGCTGACGTGGCTTTCTTAGTGGCGTATGCGAAGAACGCGAGGCCCAGAACCAATGCCCCCGAACCGACGCCATAGGAAATCACATCGGCAGCCCGATTCGTATCCACTAGGACTCCAACAAAAACAACCGCAATGATCGCGACTACCACGCCAATGAGCTTGGACTTGAGGTCGTCGAGATCGCGGACCTGGAGCCACTTCGGAAGTTCAACATCGGTGTCAACGAAAAGCTCATAGAGCCCGTAGCCAATGACGAGAAGGACCGTTCCTAGCAAGATCGCGTCGACGGCAGTCAACACCTGAACGATGGTGTCCTTGAGAGGTGCCTGCTTGACAATCGTGTCAAAGACAGCCAACACCACCTCAATCGAACCCTGGGCGAGAAGCAGGACGGCACCGAGCATTGCTGCCAGTGCTGGGACAAATACTGAATACCGGGTGAGACCCACGAATTTGCGCATGCCTAGAGTTATATCAGCCAAGAGTCCGCGCTGGTTGCTAAATCAATCGATTCGTCCCCCGCGGGTTCGACATAAAGCGCAGTACATCCTGGTCAACAATGATGTCTGAGGGGCTCAGAGGCCTCCTCAAATAGAGGCCATCGAGGCTCGTCAGCCGACTAAACGCCACATAGGTCTGACCGGGCGCAAACGCCCGTTGGCCCAGGTCAATGACGGCCGCATCGAGGGTTTTTCCCTGCGCTTTGTGAATCGTGACCGCCCAGGCCAACCTCAGCGGGAACTGTGTGAACTCCGCGACCACATCGTGGCTGATGGTCTTTGTGGCCGGTGAATACTCGTAGCGGATCTTTTCCCACGTGACCGGCTCGACCAGGACCCCCTCGCCGTTCACGTCCACCGTCACAGTGTCAGTGATTTTTGTCACCGTGCCAATCGTTCCATTGACAAACCTGGGGCCATCCGGCCCAGCCGTATCGTTGCGAAGAAACATCACCCGCGCGCCGGGTTTGAGGACCAATTGCTCGTCCGCTGGATAGGCCGAGGTGGAACCAAAGTCACCCTCAATGTCGGCGTGGGCAATTTTGGCTTTGCCCTCTAAACGCTCGAGGGCAATGCTGTTGATTTTGGTGACTGAAGCGTTTGTTGTGGTCAAGGTGATCAGTTCGGGGTCGTCTGGCTCGCGCATTCCGCGCTCGTTGAGCATCCGGCCCATCTCCGGGTCCATCCGCCCTTCCCGGAGCGCATTGAGCACCGATCGAAACTCGCCATCGGCTTGACGGTGGATGGTGTCGAGCTCGAAGGTGGTCATCTCGGTCTCTGACCACGCCTTCGCATCAAAGAACCACGGGGATCTGTAGTGGTCCTGGAAGTAGGCCTTCTCGGCTTGGCCCGAGACAACGGGGGAGAGCTGATACGGATCGCCAAACATAATCATCTGGATGCCGCCAAAAGGACTGTTGCGACGGCGCTTAGCCTGGCGAAGCCGCCGATCAATGGCATCCAATACATCCGCCGACACCATGGACACCTCATCAATCACCAGGGCGTCAAGATTGGCCAGGACCGCGAGAGATTCCTTGGGAATAAAGCCCAATTCACGATCGCCGATGATTCCGAGCGGCAAGCGAAGTAGTGAGTGAATGGTCTGGCCACCAATAGCCAAGGCCGCAACACCGGTGGGAGCGCACACCGCAACACTCTTCGCCGTGGTCGCCACGAACTCGTGCAGCAGCGTTGTTTTGCCTGTCCCGGCGCGACCGGTGATGAAGAGATGGTCCAGGGTGTCTTCCATGCCCTGCAAAATCTCTTGTTGTTGCGAGTTCAAGGAAACCAGGTCGCTCACTATCATCCTCGCTCTGTGGTCAACTCAGGCTCTGGCCCAAGCAACCAACCTAGGATGGCATCTATGTGGCCGATTGTGCGGAGATTTGGGCTGATTGCCCTAGCAATTGTGGCACTGTGGCTCGGGAGCGTGCTGGTGCTCAACCTCACCGTCTATTCCCCCGCCGGACACGTTGCCAGCTACCTCCGCGCTCTGGAAGCTGGTGACTACGTCACAGCCGCCAGGCATGCGGGAATGCCCGAGGTCCCCGCGGTCGTCCCGCTCGAGGACGAATTGCGGGACGTTCGTATTGTGGGCTCGGCTGCGTTACCCAACGGCGACATCGTCGTCCAAACGCAGTATCTCTTGGGTGGACAAACCGAGAGCTCGTTCTTCGTCGTCGAGGCGGGTGAGCCCGTGCTTTTCTTCTTTAGAACGTGGAGTTTTGAGCGACCACCGCTAGGCCGCCTCGAACTGATCGTTCCCGGCGATGATCGCGTGGATGTGAATGGGCGCCAGTTGCTCGTGAGTCGCCTGGGTGTCCCCGCCCAGACCTCGGCGTTTGTCCCTGGGCTTTATGTGGCGTCATTGGACACCCCCTGGCTCACCGCGCCAGAAACCTTCGCCACGCTCACCGAGGTCGGTGAGCGTGTGCAGCTTCGGGTTCCCATTGAACCCACCACAGAGTTGTTGGAGCGAACAACAGCAGCTGTTGAAGGCTTCTTGAACGACTGCGTTGCCCAGCGCGTACTTCAACCGGTGGGGTGCCCTTTCGGTGTCACCATCTCCGATCGGGTCGTCGGAACACCGACATGGACAGTTCTCGACTATCCCGACGTGTCTCTTCGGCTGGGAGCCGACCGGGCAAGCTGGTCCCTTGTCGCCAACAGTGGTGTCGCCGAAGTCACCCTTCAAGTGCAATCCCTCTTCGATGGAAGCATCCAAGAGACTGCAGAGATTGTCCCTTTTCGGGTGCTGGGCGTGGTGCGAGGAACAGCGCTCGATGAACCTGTGCTTAACCTTTATTAGCGCGGGCCTCAGCGGCATGCCTGGCGCTCAACATCGCGTTATAGGCCTGGAGTTCTTGATCGCCATCGCGATCGGCCTGGCGGTCGCGACGCTTGTTCTTGCGGTCATCACTGCGTGACCAGGAATAGGTCACCACGATAGCCAGAAGCAGTGTGGGGATCTCACCCAGACTCCAGGCGATCTCGCCCCCGCGCTGCTGGTCAGCCAGCGGACCAAGACCCCACTCTCGACCCATCGCTCCATACCATTCAGGGGCGAGCAGGCCCGTCCCATAAATCAGGCTGAGGCCAAAGAAGGCGTGGAACGCCATCGTGGCGAACACGATGATGAGTCTCAACGGGTAGGGAGGATTGTGAGGAGAAGGGTCAACACCGACAAGGGCTTGAGCAAAGAGATACCCCGAAAAAACGAAATGCACAATCATCCACTGGTGTCCGAGGTGCTCTTCCAGCGCCCACTCAAAAAGAGGTGAGTAATAAAAAACAATCAGTGACAAAGCAAAAATCGTTGCAGCGACAACGGGGTGGCCAATGATGGCGAGATAGCGGGAGTGAACCAGGCCAAGAATCCACTCTCTGGCGCCCCTCGATCCGTCTTTCCTCGCCGCAATCGCGCGGGAAGCCAACGTCACCGGGGCTGAGAGAACAAAGAGCAGTGGCACCGCCATGCTGAGCATCATGTGCCCCATCATGTGAACGCTAAAGAGATAGGCACCATAGAACGCGAGCCCCGACTGCGTCGCCATCGCCAAGAGAAGCATCCCCGCCACCCACGAGATCGTCCGCGCGATAGGCCAGTGATCGCCGCGGCGGGCCAAACGGATGTGGCCAGCGACATAGAAGTAGATGCCAAAGACAACAATCAAGGCCCAGATCAGCTCAATGCGCCACTGGGTAACAATGTGCCACCACACAAACTCTGGCGGCAACACTTCCCCCGTCAGAATTTCGGCCGGCGTAGCCTGCGTGAACTGATCGGCCGTAATCTCTGGGACCGGCGTTTGAGTGCGAGCCAAAGCTGCCGCTAGCCCTTGGGCAACGCCCATCACAGCCAGTTCAGCGCCCAGGACCTTTGCCATTACTCCGGTGGTTCCACCCGATCCGCCGAGAGATCCCAACAGCGAGCGGCGATAGATAACGCCGAAAATTCCCAACACAGTGAGAGCGCCCGCTTTGGCGAGGACCAATACGCCATAGCCGGAGAGGAGCCCCTCCGACGAGCCAATCCGCAGCACCGCGTTGGCGACACCCGAGGCGGCAACCGCAATGAAGCTCACCAACGCGATTGTTGAATAACGAGCGAGGATTGTCCCAAATTCCTTAGCGGCGGGTCGATTGGCCCACACAATCACCGCCATCGTGACAAGTCCGCCAATCCAGAAGGCCGCAAAGACAGCGTGGACGAAGGACGAGCTGACCGCGAGTCCGTGATTAGCGGAGCCAGCGGCGTGCCCCTGCTCCGCCATGGGCCACAGAGCAAAAACGGCAACAACACCGGTGACGCCGACAAGCGCGAAACTACGCACCATCAGAGCCAAGACGGTGACGCTGGCAGCCATGCCCATGGTGATCAACCAGGCCAGCCCGATATCGGTCTGCGTCATGAACAGCCACAACAGGTCACCAAACTCCTGACTCGGTGATACCGGCTCGAGATAAACGGCGAGGAAAGTCACAAACGCAGTAACCCCCGCGGAGACCGTCCACAGCGCCCCGCCGACCGCACTGACGAGCAGTGCCGTGTCGAAAGCCGGTGTTGTCGCACTCAGAGCAAAGGCCGCGACCAACAAACTTCCAATCGCCAACGCGGCACCAAGGTTGACGAATCCTTTAGCGATAGGGAGCCCATATCGGACCGCCTCACCGGGGTCGACCAAAATTAGCGGCTCTGCCCCACCACCCAGAAACAGTCCCACAAAAAGCGCTAGCGCACCGCCAAGAACGAGCAGACCAGAGGCGCCTGCAAGGGCAATGGGCACGCGAGTCTTCACGACCAAAGCTTAGGCGAGGCCTAGATAACCAAGCCTGGAAAAACGTATCGGGGGCAGCCCGAAGGCTGCCCCCGATATCGATAGTTCAGGTGACTACTTGACAGCTGCCTTCAGCTTGCTACCAGCAGAAACCTTGACGCTCTTGGATGCAGCGATCTGGATCGTTGCACCGGTCTGGGGGTTACGGCCCGCACGAGCTGCGCGGTGAGTGCGGTCAAAAGAGACCCACCCTGGAATGGTGACCTTGTTGCCCTTGGCAACTTCTTTGGACACCACGGTGAAGATGGCGTCAACGACACCGTTAACGGCTGTCTGGCTGTGGCCGGTGTGCTGAGCAACTGCTGCGACAAGTTCAGAGCGATTCATAGTTGTCCTCCTCGGACTTGATATGTAGTGGTTCGGCTCGGCCCAGAATCACTCCCGAGCCATCAAAAAACTACCAGCTTGACTTAGTAATGCCCGGTAATTCGCCTCGGTGTGCCATATCGCGAAATCTCACACGAGAAACGCCATATTTGCTGAGGAAACCGCGGGGGCGGCCGTCAATTGCATCGCGTCCACGAACTCGGACCGGTGAGGCGTTGCGAGGCAACTTCTGCAGTCCGAGACGTGCTGCCTCGCGGGATTCTTCGGTCCCACTGGGGTCGACGAGGGCCTTCTTGAGCTCGAGACGCTTCTCGGCGTAACGCTCAACAATTACCTTGCGCTGCTCGTTGCGAGCAATCTTGCTTTTCTTTGCCATGACTTATCGCTCCTCGCGGAATTCAACGTGCTTGCGCACAACGGGGTCGTACTTCTTCAGGACCAAACGGTCGGGGTCGTTACGACGGTTCTTGCGGGTGACATAGGTGTACCCGGTTCCCGCAGTGGAGCGCATCTTGATAATGGGTCGAATGTCCTGTGCCTTAGCCATTAGATCTTCTCCCCACGAGCAAGCAGCTCGCTAACGACGGACTCGATGCCGCGGACATCAATAGTCTTGATGCCTTTGACAGACAGAGTCAGGGTTACGCTGCGCTTCAGAGAAGGCACGTAATACGTCTTCTTTTGGATGTTCGGGTCGAACCGACGCTTGGTGCGACGGTGCGAGTGTGAAATGTTGTGTCCGAAACCAGGTACGGCTCCGGTCACTTGGCAGACTGCTGCCATGGTTCCTCCTGTAATGGCTACCGTAGGACTATTGCCCTACCCAAGGTCACTTGTCGGCACGCAACCATCGCTACCCTTCAAGCGAGACAGGGACCGATGTGCGCACAGAGAAAAGCAGCACGCCGCTTAACCAAAGGCCAACTGTACGCGGTTACAGGCGCTTAGGCAACCCGAGGCTGGCAGGCACCACAGGTCCCAAAGATGTCGACAATGTGTTGGGGATCTGCGTAACCGTGCTCTGCGGCGACGGCTTTGGCCCAGGCTTCCACAGCCGTGGCCTCAATTTCCTTGGTGAGACCGCATTCTCGGCAGATGATGTGGTGATGATGGCCAGGGGAACACGCGCGATAGAGGTTCTCGCCCTCTCGGGTTAGCGCATCGACGTTTCCCTCGTCGGCAAGCGCGTTAAGCGTCCGATAGACCGTCGCCAGCCCAATGGCAGAGCCGATGTCGCGCAATGCCTGGTGGAGCTCTTGGGCGCTCACAAAACCTGGGTTGGCCTCGAGCGTCCGCCAGACTTCTTCGCGCTGCTTGGTGTTTCTCTTCATGTCCTAGTTCTCGCCCTCATGCGAGTGATGGGGGTTGTGCCCATCATCAATAATGCCAACTTCTGCGACGTTCTCTGGGTGAAGAAGGCCTAAACCATAGGCCTTCGCCAGATTCGCCGGGGTCAAGACCTTCTCCGGTGGCCCACTAGCGACCACATACCCGCTCATCAGGAGGACGTGGTCGGCCGCTTTTGCCTCCTCCAGATCATGCGTCGTGAACACAACGGAGCACCCTCGGGCGGGCTCGGCGTGAATGATGTCGTCAATCGTCTGCGCAGAATTGATATCAAGGCCGGTGAGAGGCTCATCCATCAGCAGCACGCTGTGCTCCTGAGCAAGTGCCTGGGCGACAAACACCCGCTGTCGCTGCCCGCCGGAGAGGCGAAATACTTGCCGCTGCGCTAAATCATCAATGCGCAATAGCTCCATCGCTGCCCTGACGGCCTCGCGGTCGGCTGGTCCGAACTTGCCCACAAAACCGCGCAGCGGATAGCGCCCCATCGATACGACGTCTTTGACCGTCATCGGAATACCGTGGTTAACGTTCATGTGTTGCAGCACGTAGGCAACCTGGGGCCGCGAATGAACCGGAGTGTCACCTACAACGGTCAACGATCCGGCATGGAGGCCCAAGAGTCCAGCAATTGCATGAAGGATCGTTGATTTCCCACTGCCATTCGGCCCAATAATCGCCGTGATGCGTGCTTCGGGAATCGTGAAATCTGAAGCACCCAGCACTTCCTTGCCTTCGCGCCGAATTTCTACGCCCGCTCCCACCACAATGTCGCTCATCGCGCTACTCCTCGCACGAGAACACGAGTGAGGTTTTTGGCACCCAAGAGTGCGAAGAACATCACAATGGGGACCAAAGCCATGGTGGCTGACGCTGCAGTGCCAAAGTGATAGCTAATGGTGAGCCCAAGCCACACCGAGATCACGCCGACAACTGCTGCGACCATCATCATCTGAACGACACTTCGAGAGAGCAGGCTCGCTACTGCGGGCGGGCCCACAAGCAGGCCAAAGACCAATAGAGTTCCCACCGATTGATAGCTTCCAATGACAGCCAACGCGATTAGCGCAAGCAGTGCTGCGTGAGTGAAGCCTGGGCGCATCCCCAGTAGTTCCGCCTTCTCTTTATTGAGACTTAGTGCCAGCAGCGGGCGATAAAGAACCACGACAGCGATGAGCACGATGGCCAACAGCACCAACTGGCTATAGATGCCGCTCCACGTCACACCCAAGGCATCGCCGAAAAGGATGCTGGTCAAACTTCCGGAGTAAGAATCGAGTTGGGAAATGATCACCACACCCAGAGCGAGCATTCCCACAAACAACAGGCCAATCGAGGTGTCTTCACCCAACACTGTTTTGCGCTGGACAAGTTCGATTGCCACCACCATGACCAGCGCTGCCACAGCAGCGCCGATGAAGGGGTTGATATCGAGAACGACCGCTGCGGCAATACCCGGAATTATTCCGTGAACAAAAGCATCACCGAAAAAACTCATCCCCCGCAGCACAAGCCAGGTGCCCACGGTCGAGGCCATCAGGGCCGCAAGGATTCCACCCCACAACGCTCTCTGCTGGAAGCCGAGTTCAAAGGGAGCTAGCCACCATTCCACAGGCTTAGTCTGTCAGGGCGTCGGCAATCAGCGAAGCGTTCAGCGTCATCATCGAGATGTAGTCCTCCGCTCCGCTGCCGGGGCCGCCCAGGCTTCCCTCAAACAAGGGAACCACCTGAATATCACGGCCAACTTCAGCGGCTAAAGATTCGACCACAGCAGGTGACGTCGCAGTGTTCGCAAAGATCACAGGAACATTTTCGCGTTCAATAACCTTGATTAGGTCGGCCAGTTCTCGAGAGCTCGGGTCAGACAGGGTTGAGCCCCCAGGAATTACCACTCCCGCGATACGAAAGTCATAGCGGTCGGCAAAGTAGCCAAAAGCATCGTGATCGGTGACAAGAACCCGAGACTCCTCAGGAATTACGCGCAACGCAGCAATTACCGCGGCTTCGGCACTCCGGATATCTGTCGCGACGCTCGCCCCACACGCGTCGTAGTCACTCACACCAGCGGCGCTGGCCAGTTCTTTGCCCACAAGCTCTGCCGCGAGCGCCATCCGCTCCATGTCAAGCCAGAAGTGGGGATCAAAGTCCCCGTGCTCGTGCTCATCCGCCGGTTCATCGCTGTGGTCGTCACCGTGATCGTCACTGTGATCTTCGGCAAACGCCAGAGGGTCAACACGTTCAGCGACATGGAGGACATTCACTCCGTCGGTCTCCAGGCTCTCCAGAACCGCCACAAGGCCCTCTTCCAAGAAAAGGCCGTTAGCAACAACCAGCTCGGCATTACTCATCGCGGCGACCTGCTCTGAGGAGGGCTGGAAATCATGGGGGTCGGCACCAATCGGCATCACCACAGTCATCGACGCATCGGACCCCACAGCGCAGGTGAGAATGTCCCCGACAACACTGCCCAGAATGTTTGTGGTCACAACGACGGATGCTCCCTCGATTGCCGCAGTAGCGCTGTGGTCCGAGCTTGGCGCATCTGAGGCCTCACCTTGATCGGGGGCAGAGCATCCTGCAAGCACGAGAAGAGAAGTACTGAACAGAGCGAAGGCAGCGCGGTGAATGGTCATGCCCTCACCGTAGTCCTTATTGATAATGATTGTCAACATCAATCAAGGAGAAGGGCTGGCTCCTCCATGACGCTGGCGACATCGGCCACAAACTTGCTGGCCACATCCCCATCAACAACGCGGTGATCGAAGCTCGCCGCAACCGTGGTGACCATCCGGGCTCGCACCTCGCCATCAACAACCCAGGGCTTTGGCTTAATTGTTCCGAGCGCCACAATCGTGACCTCGCCCGGGTTCAAAATCGGCGTTCCGGTGTCAACGCCGAACGACCCCAGGTTCGTAATCGTGATGGTTCCCGAAGACATGTCCTCAGGGGTTGTCTTCCCCTCACGAGCAGTCAACGTCAGCTTCTCCAAAGCCAGGGCCAAATCACGAAGACTCAGGGTGTGAGCTTCCTTGACATTAGGAACAATCAGGCCCCGGGGCGTTGCGGCAGCAACACCGAGGTTGACGAAGTGGTGAACGATGATCTCTCTATCAGTCCACGTCGAGTTGACGGTGGGGTTTCGCTGAACCGCCCAAATCATGGCCTTCGCCATCACCAGCAGGGGGGAGACCTTGATGCCCGCGAAATCAGGCGAAGCCTTCAACCGCTTGACGAAATCCATTGTCCGCGTGGCGTCCACGTCAACGAAGACCGAAACGTGGGGTGCTTCGAACATGCTCTTGACCATCGCCTGCGCGATGGCCTTGCGGACGCCCTTGACCGGAATCCGATCCTCGCGATTCTCCGGCCATTTCGGGGTCTCGAGGTTCCTAAAGACCGTCGCCTGGCCCGCGTGGCGAATGACGTCTTCGCGCACAATCTCGCCGGCGAGGCCCGTGGCCACGACCGAGGCGAGGTCAACGCCCAAGTCCTTGGCAAGCTTGCGGATGGGGGGCTTGGCGATAATCGGAACCGCCTCAACAACGGGCAAATCAGGGCGGGTGACGGGTGACGCGGTCGCCGTCTCAGTGGCCTGGGCTACTCGGCGCCTGCGTGAAGCCGGGACCGATGGCCCGGTTCCATATCCCACAAGATTTTTGGGCGCAGGCTCGGCACTTTCATGGCTGACGCTTCCTTCGGCGTCGGCCACAGCGTCGACAACGCCATCGGGAGCTGGCATTGCCGGCCCACCCTCACCTTCAACAGAGATGATGGGGGAGCCCACCAGAACGGTGTCGCCTTCTGCGGCCAGCAACTCGTGGACAACGCCTTCGAACGGGGAGGGCAGTTCCACTAAAGACTTCGCGGTCTCGATTTCACAGACGATTTGGTTGACGCTGACCGTGTCACCCGGCTTAACGCGCCACGAAACTATTTCGGCCTCAGTGAGGCCCTCGCCCACATCGGGCAAAGGAAAGGTGAAGAGCGACACGATTACTCCTTAACACTCATCATCAGTAAGCCAGGCTTCGATCCACGGCGTCAAGTATGCGATCGGTATCGGGCAGATAAATTCCCTCAAGCTTGGCGGGTGGGAAGGGGGTGTCAAAGCCACTAACTCGCAACACCGGGGCCTCCATCACATAAAAAGCCTTCTCGGTGAGGGTCGCCGCAATCTCACTGCCCACGCTGACATTCCCCGGTGCTTCCTGCGCGACAACGAGGCGACCTGTTTTTCTCACGGAATCAAGGATCGTGTCGTAGTCGATGGGTGAGAGCGAGCGAAGATCAATCACTTCAATGCTCACGCCTTCGGTCTGGGCAATCTCGGCAGCCTGGAGCGCAACACTCACCATTGCACCGTGACCAATCAGGGTGACATCGCCGCCCTCGCGAACCACGCGGGCTTGGTGCATCGACACGCCAGACTTTTCGTCATCGATGGTGCCCTTATGCCAATAACGGCTCTTGGGCTCCAGATAAATCACGGGGTCTTGAGACGTGATGGCCTCTTGAATCAGCCAATAAGCATCGTGCGGCGTGGACGGTGAGACAACACGCAGGCCAGCCGTGTGGGCGAAATACGCCTCGGGGCTTTCCTGGTGGTGTTCAACAGCTCCGATGTGGCCGCCGTAAGGAATACGAATCACCACGGGGAAGGCCTGAGTGGATTCGTGACGCATGGTCAGCTTCGCCAACTGCGACACAATCTGGTCGAAGGCTGGATAAACAAAGCCATCGAACTGAATCTCACACACTGGGCGATAACCGCGCATGGCAAGGCCGATCGCTGATCCAACAATCCCCGATTCGGCCAGGGGAGTGTCGATCACGCGCGATGGCCCAAATTGTTCTTGCAGTCCTTCGGTAACTCGGAAAACACCGCCGAGCTGCCCGATGTCTTCGCCCATCACCAACACCTTCTTGTCCGCGATCATCGCGGCTTTGAGTCCTTCGTTGATGGCTTTGGCCATGGGGATGTCGGTCACGATGCCCCCTGCTCAAAGGACGACAGGTAGTTCTCGAGCCACGCAGCCTGGTCTGACACAACGGGGTGATCTTCGCTGAAGACGTGAGCAAAAATGTCTGAGGTGGGTGGGTTTTCCAACGCCAATGTGCGCTTCCTCACATCTGCGGCGTAGTCTTCTGCCTCGGTGGACACCGAGTCAAAGAAGCCCTGTTCCACGCCCAAGCCCTGAAGATGGGCGCGGAAGCGGTCGATAGGGTCGTGAGCTTGCCAGAACGCCAACTCATCTTCGTCGCGATACTTGGTGGGATCATCACTGGTGGTGTGGGCGCCGATTCGATAGGTCATCGCCTCGATGAACTGTGGGCCTTGGCCTGAGCGGGCCTGATCCATCATGATGCGGGTTGCCGCATAACTCATCAGCACGTCGTTGCCATCAATTTGAACGCTCGGAATTCCAAAGCCGGCCGCGCGCTCAAACAGCGGGGTCCTGGACTGGACTCGCACCGGCACCGAAATTGCCCAGTGATTGTTCTGCAGGAAGAAGACCTGGGGCGTCTGGAAGCTTTGCGCGAAAATCATCGCTTCATTGGTGTCGCCCTGGCTCGTTGCGCCATCGCCGAAGTAGACCATGACCGCTTCATCTTTGTCGAGGTCGCCGGTCGAACAGGCGCCATCAAAACCAATACCCATGGCATAGCCGGTGGCATGAAGGGTGTGAGACCCGATCACCAAGGTGTACAGGTGGAAGTTATTGGTCTTCTTAGGGTCCCAACCGCCGTGCGTGAGGCCCCGGAGCATGCGAAGGATGTCGACTAAGTCAACACCCCGGATATAGGCAACGGAGTGCTCTCGGTATGCCGGAAAGATGTGGTCTTGGGGTCTGCTGGCAAAGGCCGATCCCACCTGAGCGGCCTCTTGGCCAATGCTGGGTACCCAGAGAGCCATGTGGCCTTGGCGTTGAAGGTTGCCGGCTTCGATATCAAATCGACGCACCACGCTCATCACGCGATAGAACTCTCGAAAGTCTGCCTCGGTGAGGTGAGAAATAGCGTCCTGGTAGGCCTCGGTGCGGTCATTCACGACGAGGGTCCCATCAGGAGCCAAAAGTCGCAGGGTGTGCTCCGTGTACGGCATGGCTCTAATCTAGCGGCGCCAGGCTTCCAGGACCCGTCAGTGTCCTACAACGGGTTTTGCATTTTGCCGTAACTCACCCACAGCACTTTGGTGTTTCGTCCTCCCTCAGGCCATCATGGGAACATGTTTAGATTCTTGGTTCGGCTCACCGTCAACTCCATCGCTTTAGCAATTGCGGTCTGGATCGTTCCAGGCCTCACCATGGTTCCCTACGCAGAAGGGGAACCCATTGTTGTGGGGGGGCCAAGCCTCGAACTGGTCCTCAGCTATCTCTTTATCGCCCTGGTCTTTGGCCTCATCAACGGCATTATCGGTAACGCAATCCGCATCGTTGCTTTCCCGCTCTATGTGATCACCCTCGGGCTTATCGCACTCGTTGTGAACGGTTTACTCCTGCTCCTGGTCAACCTGGTCTCCACCTGGCTCACTTTTGGTTTGTTTGTCCAGGACTACTACTGGGGAATTATTGGCGCGCTCGTACTCAGTCTCTCGGCGTGGATTATTGGAATGCTGGTGCGTCCTTTGACGAAGCAGTCTCGCTAGGAATCAACCTCACGGGTCGCCCGGAAATAGCTCGGCCGAGCTAATCCTCCACCCCCGCTAAATTCGGGGAGGTGTGACCTGGCTGGCGAGCGTTCCAGCTCCCCAGCGGTTGCCGCATAACGCTCCAAGGAGTGGGCATCAGCTAAATCTCCGATGGCAGCGCCGCTATGGCGGGATACGCCAACCGCGCGGGTGGGCTCCACTCGTCCACCCAGCGGCGGCACAACATCATCGGTGTGAGAAATGGACACCGCGGGGTAGTCGCCATGAACCGGAATGCCCCCGAGAGGTGCCCCCACAGTGATCAGGCCCGTTGTCGTATAGCGTCCAGACTCAGCCAGGCGAGCAGCAATCACTCCGCCCTGGGAGTGCCCCACGAAAGTCACCCTGTCCCCCTCGCGAACTCCGGAGCGCTTCATGGCCATTTCCACCGCCACCCACGAGGCAGAGCTCATGCCGGCCACTAAAGCGATGTTGCTTTCTAGATCAAAAGGATTCGACGTGTGGCCCACGCCCCAATCGCTGGTTCCTGCAATGAAGACCTCTGTGCTGACAAGCCCACCATCCCCGGAATAGCGCTCAATCCTGATGGGAGTGTGGGAGGGCGGGATACGGTCAATTCTCTCTTCAACACTTGATGCTTGCGCCACCGGACTCAGCGACCCGAGTTGCCACGGGTGCACAGAAATCGTGTCCTTCGATGCAGAGACACCAAGGATTGCACCCGCCGCGACAGGGAGACCCCACTTGGCCCACTCGACTCCCGGATGGGTACCTGTCATACCGGCGATGGCCACAGCAAAGAGTCGTTCTCTGGGCGCCACAAACGTTGACACGCGGGCCCTCTCCTGGTCGGCGGTCGCCCTGGCATAAGACCACAGAGCCTGGGCCAACCTGGTCGCCTCTGCGCCCAAATCCTCCACCCGTCTCGCGTGCCGCCCAACGACCTGCCAGTCCAGCGAAGCCCAAGGGTCCCCTGCCGGAGGGCTCAGCCCGCCGAGCACCCGCGCGACCTGTGCGCACTCTCTGGCCACCCTCGCCAACACATCGGCAAGCGCCAGAAGGTGCTCAGTAGCGACAAAGACTCCGTAGGGGCCGGTAATCCAGAGAGGGTCATCGCTCACAGCCTGGCCATCACAGAATGAACACCCGCATAGTCGGCAGCCACTCCCAACAACCTGGCAACGTCTCGCAGGTCAGCTTCAAGGCCTTGGACGTGGCGCGCGCATTCGCGCTGGGCAGGCCCTCCCCAGTGGTCGAGCAAGGGTGCCGGCCCCAAGGAGTCAGCAATTCGGCGCAGTTGGTGCGCCTGATTGGCCACAACTTCTCTGCTGGCAGCACTCACCTTTACCCCCGACCGGCGACGATGGAAACCGCGCCAGTGTGTCGCACTACACGCCACCGGTCAGCGCCCAAAGCCCAGGCCGCTGAACATTGGCAACACGAGCTCCTCGTGGACAGCCAAGAAGTAGGGAAGAATAGGTGGGGATACTCCCGCGTGAGGAAGGTGACCATGTCACAGTTGGGCCACCAGCCATTGAGCCCGCTCGATGGGCGCTACCGCGAAGCCACCGCACCCCTAGCGGAGTTCTTTTCGGAGGCGGCCCTCAACAGAGCCCGGGTCAGGGTCGAAATCGAATGGCTCATTCGCTTGTGTGCCGAGGGTGTTGCTGGAACCACCCCGCTACCCAAGGCGACCATCACGAGCCTCCGCGACGTCGTCGCTCGCTTTTCCACCGCTGATGTCGACGCTATTGCAGCGTATGAAGCGAAGACGAAACATGACGTCAAGGCCGTCGAATACTATGTGCGCGATGTTCTCAGCGCCGAAGGCCTGGAGAGTTTGCACGAACTGGTTCACTTCGGTTGCACCAGCGAGGACATCAACAATGTCTCTTACGCGCTGGTCGTGCGCGATGGAATTGCGTCGGTCTGGCTTCCAGCACTCGTTCGCGTTCATGAATCGCTTCGCGCTCTTGCGCTGTCGTGGAGAGACCAGCCCATGCTCGCTAGGACCCACGGCCAGCCGGCAACGCCGACCACCATGGGTAAAGAGATTGCGGTGTTTGCGCACAGGCTCTCATCCATCATCGAGCGGGTCTCGACCCAGAAGTATCTGGCTAAGTTCAGTGGCGCTACCGGAACGTTCTCCGCCCACGTTGTCGCCGAGCCCTCAGTGAATTGGCCAGTCGTTAGCAAAAAGTTTGTCGAAGACCTGGGGCTCACCTGGAATCCGCTGACTACACAGATTGAGTCCCACGACGCTCTCGCCCTGGTGTTGGGGTCGATCAGTCACGGCAACAAGATTCTCCACAACCTGGCCACCGACATCTGGACCTATATTTCGCTGGGCTATTTGCGCCAAATTCCAGAACCTGGCGCCACTGGTTCATCAACGATGCCTCACAAAATCAACCCGATTCGATTTGAAAACGCAGAGGCCAACTTCGAGATTTCCAGCGCGCTGCTGGACAGCCTCGCGACGACTCTCGTCACCTCACGTCTGCAAAGAGATCTCACCGATTCGACGACCCAGAGAAACATTGGTGTTGCCATCGGACACTCACTGCTCGCGTTGACCAATATCCACAAGGGGCTCGGCGAGATTGACCTTAACACCGAGGCAATCGCTGCGGACTTGGCCGCCAACTGGGAGGTCTTGGCCGAGGCTGTGCAGACAGTGATCCGGGCAGAGATTGTCCGGGGGTCATCTCAGCTGAAGGACCCCTACGCGGTGGTCAAAGACCTCACCAGAGGCCAGAAGATTTCCGAAGCCGACCTGCGGAAGTTCATCGCTGGGCTTGATGTTTCTGACCACGCCAAAGCCTCACTGGCCACGCTCACGCCCGGGCTCTACACAGGTCTTGCATCCGCGCTCGTGAACTACCTAGAGGGCGTTTAATCGTTCCCGGTGCCGGGGCTGTCGAGTTGGCCCTCCGGGGTGGCGTTGGGGCTTGCGGCCAACACCAACATGGCGATGCCGATAATGACGACCACAAAAACTAGCCCAGCCAGAACAATCGCAATCAGCGGGTCCCGGGTAACCATCAACACGATGAGTCCACCAAAGAGCGCCATGACACCAGAGAGCATCACATACTCTGCAGGGCGTAAACGGTCTCGTCTACTCGGCTGATTCATCGCTGTTATCCCTCTCGTGCTGGGTCTTTCTGGGCCCACCGGGCGGTGAAACCAGCGATTGCCAGGTAGACGCCCATGATTATTGCCCACGCGCCCACAAACCCAACAACGGCAACACTATCTGCCGACTGG
>JBIIFP010000092.1:0-3193 GCA_044237205.1 Pontimonas sp.
ACGGTGGTGTAAGAGACCACCAGAGATTCGGGTGACCGAATCTGCTCGGTAAACCTCGTCCGGAGCAAGGCCAAACAGACACCACTGAAGTTGCTCGCTTGGGTGTCGGGTAGGCCGCTAGAGAGTGCTGGTAACAGCCCTCCGAGAAAGATGGTCGCCACCGAAGTTCGCTTCGGGACAGAACCCGGCGTATCGGCCGGCCCCTTCCCTCAACCTTTACAGGCTGCGAAGTACGGTGACTACCTTGCCGAGCACTGTCGCATGGTCACCCAGAATGGGCTCATAGGCACTGTTCTGAGGCAGTAGCCAGGTGTGGCCATCGCGTTGCTTGAAGACCTTAACGGTGGCTTCCTCGTCGAGCATGGCCGCCACAATGTCACCATTCTCGGCTGTGGCCTGCTGGCGCACTACGACCCAGTCGCCATCGCAGATAGCGGCATCAATCATGGAGTCACCCACGACCTTCAACATAAAAAGATCGCCATTGCCGACCAGAGTGCGCGGCAGCGCTAGGACATCTTCCACTTGCTGTTCTGCGGTGATGGGAATACCGGCAGCGATCCGACCGACGAGTGGGACGTTCACGACGTCGTCCCTCTGCGGCACCAGGGAGAGAACAGGCTGGTCAGGCTCGGGGGTGATGCGCTTAAGAATCTCCAACGTCCGAGCTGTGTTGGCATGACGCTTGATGAATCCGGCCCGCTCGAGCTGGCTCAGTTGGTGCGACACGCTCGAGGTGGAGGAGAGACCGGTGTTGTCACAAATCTCTCGCATGCTCGGCGGCACGCCGCGGGAGTCGAGTGAATGCTCAATAAAGGCCTGAATTTTTTGCTGCTGTTCGGTCAACATGACACCAGGGTAGCCGAAATCGAACACTTTTTCTATACATGCGTTCGAAGTCGTTCACAGCGTGTCGGTGGTGGCTGATGAAATACAGAGTGTTCGGTACTTGACACCACGAGTATTCGAACATATATTCGAAACAGAGATTCGGACCCGGTCCTCCCGGCCGAGGGTCGGGTCCGGAATCTCAACCACTCAAGGAGGGTAATCATGACCAGCACCACACTTCGCATCACGCGCAGGGGACGTTTTGTCCTGGCAGCGTTGATCGCGCTTCCCGTCGTCGCCGTCTCACTCTTGGTGACTTCGCCTGGCGCACTCGCTGAGAGCACGCCCGCGTCCAACGACTTTGATTACGTGACCGTGATGTCCGGTGACACTCTGTGGAGCATTGCCGAACTTATTGATCCCACTGGTGATCCCCGCGACACGGTTTCCGAGCTCATGACTCTGAACCAACTCACGAGCGCCAGCCTGAGCCCCGGGCAAGAGCTCGCTATTCCCCGCTAGGACCTAAGTCGGGAGCACGCCCGGCTACGATTATCGAGTGGCCACACTTGATGACTTGCCGGTTCGGGCGGATCTTGTAGGAAAGAAGCCCTACGGCGCCCCCATGGTCGCGGTGCCCTACGCACTCAACGTCAACGAGAACACGCACCCGATTCCAGCCGCAGTTCGAGAGTCAATCGTGACGGCGGTTGCGGCAACTCTGGAAACCATCAATCGCTACCCCGATCGGGAGTTCACTGAGTTGCGGCACGCACTCGCCCACTACGCGAATTCCAGGGGCTCAACAACCTCGGTGAGCCCCGACATGGTCTGGGCGGCCAACGGTTCCAATGAAGTTCTTCAGCACGTGCTCCAAGCTTTTGGGGGCCCAGGCCGCAGTCTTTTGGGGTTCCCACCGACCTACTCCATGCACCCGATTATTGCTGAGGCGACCGGAACCCGGTGGGTAGAAGGTGTGCGCGGCCCGGACTACAGCCTGAGCGGGGATTCTGTGGTGGCAGACATCAGGAACCACACGCCTGATCTCGTGTTCTTGTGTGCTCCCAATAACCCCACGGGAACCCCGGTTCCGCTTGAGGTCATTGAGGCCGCGTATGACGAGACGTCAGGGATGGTGTTGGTGGATGAGGCTTACGTCGAGTTTTTGCCCGACGGCTCGCCCACTGCTCAGGATCTGTTGCCCGGTCGCGAGCGACTGATCATCTCCAGGACAATGTCGAAAGCATTCGCCTTCGCCGGAGCCCGAGTCGGCTACATCCTCGCCGACCCTGCGGTCAATGACGCGTTGCGCTTGGTCCGTCTGCCGTATCACCTCTCTGCACTCACCCAGGCGGCCGCGGTGGCAGCTCTGAAGCACGCCGATGTGATGCTCTCGATGGTTGATGACATCCGGTCGCAGCGCGATCGGCTTCTTCGGGAATTACCCGGGTTTGGCTATAGCGTCCACGAGTCACACGCAAACTTTGTCCTCTTTGGCGGTATTGGCAACCCCCAGACGCTCTTTACGGAGCTTCTTGAGAAGGGCATCCTCGTGCGGGACGTGGGGATCGCGGGCCACCTTCGAGTGACAGCGGGAACCGAGGCAGAGACCACGGTCTTCCTTGACGCACTGGCTACACTAAAGGCGTGACTTCCCCCCGCACTGCGACTCTTGAGCGCAGCACCTCTGAATCGTCGGTCCGGCTGTCTCTGAATCTTGATGGCACCGGTCGTTCGTCTATTTCAACCACGGTTCCCTTTTATGACCACATGCTGACGGCACTCTCGAAGCACTCTCTGATTGATCTTGAGATTGAGGCCAGCGGGGACACCGATATTGACGTGCACCACACCGTGGAAGACACTGCAATCGTGCTGGGGCAGGCGATTCTGCAGGCGCTCGGTGACAAAGAAGGTATTGCCCGCTTCGGTGACGCTTTGGTGCCACTGGATGATGCCCTCGCGAGAGCGGTGGTCGATGTGTCGGGGCGCCCGTATCTCGTGCACACCGGTGAACCTGAGGGTTTTGAATATCACGCCATCGGCGGCCACTTCACCGGGTCTCTGGTGAGGCACGTCTTCGAAGCCATCACGATGCACGCTGATTTGACTGTTCACATCACGGTGCTGGATGGCCGCGACCCGCACCACATCGCTGAAGCAGAGTTCAAAGCCTTTGCGCGCGCGCTGCGCAAGGCTGTCGCGAGGGACTCACGTGTTGAGGGCGTCCCGTCCACCAAGGGCGCCCTGTAATAGTGGGCTCTCGCGTTGTTGTCTATGACTACGGCTCAGGCAATGTGCACTCAGCGCTCAAAGCTCTCGAGCATGCTGGCGCAGATGTCACCCTGACCAACGACCGCGA
>JBIIFP010000041.1:0-11508 GCA_044237205.1 Pontimonas sp.
CTCCAACGGTTCGACGTCGATGGGTTCGGTGTGTGCATCGACTCTCTCGATGCTCAACGCCGGCGTTCCCCTCAAGGCTCCTGTTGCCGGAATCGCGATGGGTCTCATCTCTGATGAGGTCAATGGTGAGATGCGCTACGCCGCTCTGACCGACATCTTGGGTGCTGAGGATGCTCTCGGTGATATGGACTTCAAGGTCGCTGGAACCAGCGAGTTTGTGACTGCCATTCAGCTCGACACCAAACTCGACGGTATTCCTGCAAGTGTTCTTGCTGGGGCACTGACTCAGGCCAAGGAAGCGCGTATGCACATCCTTGGTGTGATGAACCAGGCGATTGATGCTCCGGACGAGATGGCACCGACGGCTCCTCGAGTCATCACGGTCCAGATCCCCTCCGACAAGATTGGCGAGCTGATCGGGCCTAAGGGCAAGACCATCAACGCCATCCAGGACGAGACTGGCGCAGACATCTCCATCGACGACGACGGCACGGTGTACATCGGTGCCGTGGATGGCGACAGCGCTGAGGCAGCTCGCGCCCGTGTTAACGCGATTGCTAACCCCGTCAACCCTGAGGTTGGCGAGCAGTACCTCGGTACTGTCGTCAAGCTGGCAACCTTCGGCGCATTCGTCTCGTTGGTTCCTGGCAAGGATGGTTTGCTCCACATCTCCGAGGTCCGCAAGCTTGCCGGTGGCAAGCGAGTCGACGACGTGGAGACCGTGTTGTCGGTTGGTCAGAAGATTCTTGTGGAGATCACAAAGATTGATGACCGCGGCAAGCTCTCGCTCTCACCTGTTCTGGCCGAGGGCGCCGAAGGCGCTTCTGAGGCCAGCGAGGAAGACTCCGAAGACTAAACAGTCTGATTCGTGTGGCCGGTACCCCAGGGTGCCGGCCACACGTGTTTGTGGACCAATCCAGAAATCAAGAATTAAACCCCTTAAAATTTTTTGCCAGACCCCGGATTCTTCTCACTGGCATTTTTTCTAGTTTTATCGCGTTGGAAAGGTGACCCACCGCGTTGTGTGCTGGAAATAGGCATGTCGTGAGCCAAAGAAAATTCCACCGAAGATTGAGTGTTTGTGTAGCGAATTGAGAATCCCGGGAGTAGCGTAAGCGTTGCTACGCAAGGGTTTCGGCTTTCGCGGAGTTAGGGGAACACTCCCCGACCACCCACCGACGGTTCCGTCGCGGCGGCGGGCGGATAGTAGAAACATTTCAAGGGAGAACCATGGATCTGCTTGTTATCACACAGGCTTTCTTCATGCTCGGCTTCGTCGCTATGGCGGCGGGTACGCTTTACTTCGTCATGGAGAGAGGCGACCTCAAGCCGCAGCACCGTATTGCCGCAACCTATGCAGCAATCATCACGTTCATTGCAGCAATCATGTACTGGATCATGACCGACATTGTCGGCTTCTTTGACCAGAGTGCCGGTGAAGTTGGCGCAACAATGCCATACCGCTACATTGACTGGCTGCTCACCACTCCGCTGCTGTTGGTGGAGTTCGGTGTAATCGTCGCCATTGCTGGCGCCGCGACCAAGGGCTTCGTGTCCCGCCTGGTTATCGCTGACATCATCATGATCGTCACCGGTTACCTTGGTGAGGTCGGCACGGAAGGCGAAGTTTCCACCATCGTGTGGTTCGTCATTTCCTCGCTGGCTTGGTTGTACATCGTCTACGCAGTGTTCCAGGTCAAGCTTGATGGCATGCCTGCATACGCTGCTAGCGCCGTGAAGGTCATGCGCCGCTTCGTGATGTTCGGTTGGGCAATTTACCCAATCGGCACCGCAATCGAAGAGTTCATGAAGCTCAGCGGTGCTGACGTCAGCGCAGCCGTTGCTATTGCCGCGATTGTGTACGTCATTGCTGACGTGCTCAACAAGGTTGGCTTCGGTATGGTCGCTGTCAACGCAGCCAAGAAGGCCTAGTCCTTCTCGGAAGTTAGTCTGTGGCCCGGCTCGAAAGAGCCGGGCCACAGCGCTTAACAGGCCAGGGAGGGGCTCCTGCGAGACGCTAGGGTGGAGGACCTATGAGTCCTGCAATTGAATTTGATCTCCAGACCCCGGAGCTGTCTTTCCTCTCCAGTGGTGGAGCGAGGGTCGCCAGGACCATTCACCCCAGTGGCCTGCGCATTCTCACCGAGGAGGTTCCAGGTGCTCACAGCACCTCATTGGGATTTTGGATAGCGGTGGGATCCCGGGATGAAGATGATGTCGCCTATGGCTCGACGCATTTTCTCGAGCACTTGCTGTTCAAAGGCACCTCGACCAGAAGTGCTCTAGACATTGCTATCGCTTTTGATTCCGTTGGCGGTGAGCACAACGCCCTCACCGCCAAAGAACACACCTGCTATTACGCGAAGGTTCAAGACTCTGATGTGAACATGGCGATAGACGTCCTCGCCGACATGATCGCCGATTCCGTGATCGACCCGAAAGAGTTTGAGGTTGAGCGCCAGGTCATTTTGGAAGAGCTCGCCATGGCCGATGATGACCCGAGTGATGTCGCTCATGAGCGCGTCGCCGAGCTTGTGCTCGGGGATCATGGCTTGGGTCGACCCATTGGCGGTAATCCGGAGACCATCAAGGCCTCTGAGCGAGGCGCGGTGGTGGCGCATTACGAGACGTACTACCGCCCCCACGAGCTGGTGGTAACCGCAGCTGGCGCCCTCAAGCACGCCGACATTGTGACGCGCGTCCTGGCAGCGCTGCAACGATCTGGATGGGACCTGACAGGTGCCACTGACCCAGCTGCCAGGCGTCCGGTGGAGGGCGTTGCCCTTCCCGAAACGCCTAGCTCCCGGGTCATTACCAGGCCCCTGGAGCAGGCAGTTGTTGCTCTGGCGGTACCGGGGCTTCGAGCCACGGATGAGCGTCGCCACGTCATGTCGGTGCTGAGCTCGTGCCTGGGTGGAGGCATGTCATCACGACTCTTCCAAGAAATTCGAGAGAAACGCGGTCTTGCCTACTCGGTCTATGCCTTTGCGAGTAGCTATGCCGATGCCGGAATGTTTGGGATGGCTGCTGGCACATCACCCGGGAACGCCAAGCTCGTGGCTGAACTCCTTCGCACTGAGCTTGCCGCAGTGGCTGATAAGAGCATCACGGAGGACGAGCGGCTACGTACCATCGGTAACCTCTCGGGATCCTCTGCATTGGCGCTGGAGAGCATGGAAGCAAGAATGATGCGTCTGGGGCGCTCCGAGCTCGCCACTGGCGAGTATGTCGATCGCGAAGAAGGCTTAGCGCGCCTCGGTCGCGTCACTACCGAGGACGTCCAGTCCCTCGCACTGGATCTGATGAACAGCCCGATGAGTGCGGTGGTTGTAGGTGCCGTGAAAGATGACATAGTGGACGGGGTTGTTTCCGCGGTGAGAATCTCCGCTTAACCCCAGCGTCACCCTTGGGCCACAGGTCGTTGCAAGGCTAAGACCAGAAGTAGTGTCAGGAGTGTGTGTGTCTAGGTATGTCTACCTTGTTCGTCATGGGGAGCAAGTCGACGCCGAATTCGGCTTACCCGATGGTCCGCTGAGTGACCGCGGGCGGGCCCAAGCCCTCCATGTCGCCGATCGTCTCTCCACCATTACCTTCGACGCCGCATACACCTCGCCGCTCCAGCGAGCAATCGAGACAGCGGGGGTTATCACCAATCGTTTGGCTCTGTCAGATGCGGAGCCCAATGCCCTGCTCATGGACTGCATTCCTGCCGGGCCAACCCCCGATATGCCCCCCGTGTTTGAGCACTTCTATGGGTCTATCTCTGACGAGCAACTCGTCGCGGGCGAAGCTCAGATGGCTGATGCGACCGCTGAGTGGTTAGCGCCGTCTCGTGAGGACCGTCACGATCTGTTGATCACCCACAACTTCGTCATCGCCTGGTTCGTGCGCGAAGTTTTTGGGGCCAGCGCCTGGCGCTGGATTGGGATCAACCAGGCCAACTGTGGGCTCACCATTATCCGGGTCCGCACAGCGAAGCCTCCGGTCCTTCTTACCCATAACGATTTAGGGCACTTGCCCCCGGAACTCCGCACGGGTTTGCCGCAGGGCCAACCCGTCTAGTTCCCCACCCGCGCCTCGGTGGTCCTGCCTAGACTGGGAGAGTGAATTTCGATCAAGCACGATCCCGCGCAGAGGAGCTCACTGCCGCGATTCTTGATCTTCAGGACGCCTACTACAGCAGGGATTCGCTCTTAGTCTCAGATGCCCACTATGACGAGCTCATGCGTGAGCTGGAAGCTATTGAGCGGGAGTACCCTGAGCTTCAAGGCGCAGATTCTCCGACCCAAGCTGTGGGCTTCGGGCGGGGAGAGCTCTTTTCCCCTGTTGTGCACAAGCAGCGGATGTTTAGTCTTGACAATGTCTTCGACGACGAGGAAATGGCGCTCTGGGCCTCAAAAATTACCGCGTCTTTCCCCCAGGCGCAGTTCTTGTGTGAGCTCAAGATCGATGGACTAGCCCTGAACTTGCGATACCAGCAGGGCAGGCTTGTCTCTGCAGCTACCCGGGGCGATGGGGTCACCGGGGAAGACGTCACCGACAACGCTCTGTTGGTTCCGGGTATTCCCCGAGTGTTGGCAGGAGGCGGTCACCCGGACCTCGTGGAGGTCCGCGGCGAGGTGTTCTTTCCGATCGCAGCTTTCGAGGCTCTCAACGCACGTCAGGCGGCGGCCGGCGAAAAAGTGTTCGCCAACCCCCGCAATGCGGCATCCGGAACACTGCGCCAGAAGAGTGAGGGCAAAAAGGAAGCACAGTTGAGCCTGATGCGCGAGCGTCTCGCTGGCCTCTCCATGATCGTTCATGGCATTGGCGCGTGGGATGATCCCCCGGTCACCACCCAGAGTGGGGTCTATGAGTTGCTCGGCAGTTGGGGGATGCCCGTTTCCACAGCCGCCAAGGTCGTTGATTCTCGGGATGGGGTCCATGACTTTATTGCCCACTACGCCACCCACCGGCACAGCGTGGCGCACGAAATTGATGGTGTTGTGGTCAAGGTGGACCAGTTCGCTCTGCAGAGCGAACTGGGTGCCACCTCGCGGGCGCCGCGCTGGGCTATTGCCTATAAGTACCCTCCAGAGCAGGTGACCACAAAACTCCTCGACATCGTGGTGAGTGTAGGGCGCACTGGACGCGCAACCCCCTACGCCGTTCTCGAGCCTGTGCGAGTTGCTGGAAGCGAAGTTGAGCGCGCCACACTGCACAACCAGGACGTGGTGCGGGCCAAAGCTGTCTTAATTGGTGACACGGTCGTGATCCGCAAGGCCGGCGACGTTATCCCCGAGATTCTGGGCCCTGTGCTCGAGGCCCGCGATGGCAGTGAGCGTGAGTTTGTGATGCCTACCGCGTGCCCGGACTGCGGGGCGACACTCGCGGCAGCCAAGGAGGGGGATATCGACCTTCGGTGCCCCAACGCCAAGGACTGCCCTGCCCAAGTGCGAGGCCGGGTCGAGCATATTGGCAGCAGAGGCGGCCTCGACATCGAGGGATTAGGCGAGGTGAGCGCTTTCGCTCTCACCCAACCTGTCGAGCCTGCCATTGGTCCGCTTCGCACCGAGGCGCGACTCTTTGAGCTCACTCTGGAGGAGCTCTTCCCGATTGTGGTGGACGTCCGCGACCCCGATACCGGGCAGCCCAAGCGCGATCCGGTCACGCACGAACCAGTGCGACAGACTCCATTTAGGCGTAAGCGAAGCAAAAGCGACCCTTCCTACGACCCCAATTCTTCTGAGTTCGCGGGCGATCAGGAGTGGGTCCCCTCGAAGGCCGCATTCGAGCTGCTGGAGCAACTCGAGAAAGCTAAAGCCCAGCCGCTCTGGCGTTTCCTCGTGAGCCTCAATATCCGTCATGTTGGCCCTGTGGCAGCGCGTTCTCTCGCCACACACTTCGGTTCCCTCGAGAGCATCGAGAGAGCATCTCTAGAGGAACTCTCCGCGGTGGACGGTGTGGGCGAGACCATTGCGGTCTCGATTATCGAGTGGCTTCGAGTCGACTGGCATGGGGAGCTCCTCGAGCGCTGGCGCGCGGCCGGTATTTCATTCGCTGACGCCCCGGCCGGGGTCGCCTCTGTCGAAGGGCCGCTGAGTGGAGCGATTGTCGTGGTAACGGGATCAATCCCCGGTTACTCTCGCGACGGCGCAGAAGAAGCGGTGATTAGCGCTGGGGGCAAGCCCTCATCGAGTGTCAGCAAGAAAACCAGCGTGGTAGTCGCGGGGGAGGGTGCTGGGAGCAAGAGGGCCAGCGCTGAAGCGCTCGGGGTCCCGATTCTGGAAGCGGAAAAGTTTGACCTCCTGCTTCGCGAGGGGCTTTCTGCTCTAGAGCTTTAGACTGGGGAGTCGACCAAGGAGATTCATGTCAGACATGACGCCAGAGACGGTTCGCCATTTGGCTGAACTCGCCCGCATCGCACTCAGCGAGGACGAGATTTCACGCTTAGCCGGCGAACTCTCCGCCATCGTCGATTCGGTCGAAGCGATCTCGACGCTTGCTTTGGATGACGTGGTTCCGACCTCTCACCCTGTCCCGTTGGGGAACGTGTTCCGTGACGATGTTGTGGGCCAAACCCTCACCACCGAGCAGGCGCTCGCGGGGGCCCCTGACCATGATGGTTCACGCTTTCGTGTGACGGCCATCCTTGGGGACGAAGCGTGAGCGATATCACGCGCTGGAGCGCTGGTGAACTCGCCGGTGCCCTTGCCTCCAGTCAGATTAGTAGTGTCGAGGCGACCCAGGCGCACCTCGATCGCATCGATGCGACGGATGGGGTTCTGGGCTCGTTCCTGGCGCGCTCGGATCGCGCCCTCGCGTCTGCGGCCGAAGTGGACAAGAAACGCGCCGGAGGGGAGAAGCTCTCTGCGCTGGCAGGTGTGCCCATCGCCATCAAGGATGTTCTCTGCACCACAGACATGGTGACCACTGCTGGCTCGCGCATCTTGGAGGGCTGGGTTCCGCCTTACGACGCAACTGTGGTCTCCAAATTGAGGGCTGCTGACACAGTATTTCTGGGAAAAACCAACATGGACGAGTTCGCCATGGGCTCCTCGACCGAGCATTCGGGGTATCACTCCACAAAGAATCCCTGGGACGTGACCCGCGCTCCAGGAGGCTCGGGTGGAGGGTCGGCCTCCGCGGTGGCGGCATTCCAAGCACCTCTCGCTATTGGTAGTGACACCGGTGGCTCCATCCGCCAACCCGCAGCCTTTACCGGGACTGTGGGCGTGAAGCCCACCTATGGCGGGGTTAGCCGCTATGGCGTCATTGCTTTGGCGTCATCCTTAGATCAAATTGGGCCGGTGTCACGCACTGTGCGCGACTCTGCCCTCCTGCACGATGTGATTGCTGGACACGATCCCCACGATTCCACGAGTATTCCCACTCCCTGGGCCAATATGACCGCCGCGGCCGATGAGGGAGCTAGCTTGGCCGACCTCTCGGGGCTGCGGGTTGGTGTCGTGAAGCAGTTGCAAACCGAAGGCGTCCAAGCCGGCGTGAAACAACGCTTCGATGAGGCGGTTGCCATGATTAGCGCGCACGGAGCCGACGTTGTGGAGATTGACGCACCACATTTCGAGTATGCGGTTGCCGCCTATTACCTGATCCTTCCGGCGGAGGCGTCGAGCAACTTGGCAAAGTTTGACTCTGTGCGCTTTGGACTGCGCGTCACCCCTGAGGGGAGCCCGACGGTGGAAGAGGTCATGTCGGCGACCAGGGACCGGGGTTTTGGCGACGAGGTGAAGCGCCGCATCATCCTCGGCACCTATGCCCTGAGCGCTGGCTACTACGACGCCTATTACGGCAGCGCCCAGAAAGTCCGAACTCTGATTCAGCAGGACTTCACGAACGCCTTTGCTCAGGTGGACCTGCTTATTTCACCCTCAGCACCCACTACCGCTTTTCCACTGGGGGAGAAGCTCGATGATCCCTTGGCGATGTGGGCGGGTGACTTGACCACTATTCCGGTCAACCTGGCAGGAATTCCAGGAATGTCGTTGCCGATGGGTCTCGCTCCGGAAGACGGTTTGCCAGTCGGGCTTCAACTGATGGCCCCTGCGTATGAAGACCACCGCCTCTATCGGTGGGGGAGTGCACTAGAGCGCCTTTTCCGCGATCGTGACGGCTCCCTGGTCTATGAGAATGTCCCGGAGGTGGTCTGAGTCATGGCAACGGACACACTGATGGACCTGGGTAAGGCACTGGAGCTCTTCGAACCGGTTCTGGGTTTCGAAGTTCACGTCGAGCTCTCGACCGAGACCAAGATGTTTTCTAATGCTCCCAATCCGGCGGCGTTGGATGACGCGCAGGTTGAGCCCAATACTTTGATTACCCCGCTGTGTCTGGGGCTTCCGGGGAGCCTGCCCGTTGTCAATGGCACCGCTATTCGATACAGCATCAGCTTGGGATTAGCGCTGGGGTGTCAGATCGCTCCGGTGTCGAGGTTTTCGCGGAAGAACTATTTCTACCCAGATCTTGCGAAGAACTACCAAATCAGCCAATACGACGAACCCATCGCTTTTGAGGGTTCCGTGTCTGTGGAGCTGGATGATGGCACGCTCGTCGAGGTTCCCATTGAGCGCGCTCACATGGAAGAGGACGCCGGCAAGCTCACCCACGTAGGTGGTGCCACAGGGCGTATTCAAGGCGCTGAGTACTCACTCGTTGACTACAACCGGGCTGGGGTTCCCCTGGTGGAAATTGTGACGAAAACCATTGAAGGTATGGACCACAAGGCTGGTGAGTTGGGACGCGCGTATGTCTCGACGATTCGGGACATGGTGCGCAATCTTGGAATTTCCCATGCTCGCATGGAACGCGGCAACCTGCGCTGTGACGCCAACGTTTCCCTGCGACCGCGCGGCCAGAAGGCCTATGGCACCCGCACGGAGACAAAGAACGTCAACTCGCTGCGCTCTATTGAGCGCGCTGTGACCTATGAGATTCAGCGCCAGGCGGCCATTCTGGCCGCAGGTGGCACCATCACTCAAGAGACCAGGCACTGGCATGAAGACACCGGTGTCACTTCGCCGGGCCGACCCAAGAGCGATGCCGATGACTACCGCTACTTCCCAGAGCCCGACCTCTTGCCCGTTCACGCCCCCGCGGAACTCGTGGAAGAACTTCGCGCTGCACTCCCCGAGCAGCCCGTCGAAATGCGCCGGAGGTTTCGCTCTGAGTGGGGCTTTAGTGACATCGATTTCCAGGCCATTGTGAATGCCGCCCTGATTGGCGAAGTGGCCGCCACCATCGCTGCGGGCGTGCAGCCTGCCGCGGCACGAAAGTGGTGGATGGGGGAGCTCAGTCGTATCGCCAACGAGCGGGGTGTTGACGCGGGCAGTCTGGCAGCGCCAGAAGACATCCGAGCGTTGCAGGCGCTGGTCGACGACGGTCGCCTGACCGACAAGCTCGCCAGAAGCGTTCTTTCCGAGATGGTCGACGGCGGCGGAAGCCCCGAGGAGATTGTTGCCGCTAAAGGACTCGAGGTGGTCTCGGATGATGCGGCCCTCACAGCGGCAATTGATGAGGCGCTGTTGTCCCAGCCAGACGTGCTGGAGAAAATCCGTGATGGCAAGGTACAAGCCGCCGGAGCGGTCATTGGCGCCGTCATGAAAGCCATGGGTGGCCAAGCAGACGCCGCACGGGTTCGAGAGCTCGTGGTTGAACGCGCTAACTCACTGGGCTAATCGCCAGCGAGAAGCGCTTGAAACAACGCGGTGAGCGCTTCGCGCACTTCCGCCCGATTCAGTGTGGCGGTCCCATCGCCCGGTTGGTCGCCATAGGTTCCAAAGGAGGCGTGGCTAGCGCCCTCGAGCATGATCGTGCGGGCCGAATCGGGCAGCAAGGATGCTGACGCGCTCACGGCTTCGGTGTCAATCAGACCATCCTTGCTGGCTAGAACTTGGAGCATGGGAATGTCCAGGGCAGAGATATCTGTTGCACAGTAGCTACCCATCAGTACTAACCCCACCACATCCGGGTGCTGGGCGAGCATGCAGGCGCGCACGCCGCCAAGGGAGTGGCCAGAGAGAACCCAATCGTTGACCTCCGGGGCGGCGAGCGCCAATTCCTCGACGCTTCTGGTGTCGAACAACGCCATGTTCATCAGCGGGTCCATGATCACCACGGTCACTCCGGAGGCTGCTATCTCCGAGAGCGGGTAGAGGTAGCTGTAGGGGTTGACGCGCGCTCCCGGGAAGTAGAGGATTCCCGTCTCACCTCTCCCATCCGCGGCCTCCATCACGATGGAGCCCTCAACCTCGGTTACCTGAATTCCATCGTCCCGAAACACTTCGAGAGTTGCGTCGCGTTCGGCCGCAAAGACAATGTGGAACCAGGTGAGGAAGCTCACCACGGTCACCAACAATGAGCTCAGCGCCGTCCACCCAGTGATACGAATGCGCCGAATAATCAGGCGGCGCCTGGCATCGAGTGTGGTCATCGGGTTGGCCTTAGGGTGTGGAATACTGGAGTCATTATGAACGTGTTTGTGGTCCTACTAGCATCCCTTATGTTCCTGGCTAGTTTCCCCATGTTCACCTACGCTTTTGTGGTCCCGGAGGTCTTTGCCCCGTGGCTCTTTACCGCGGGAATCCTCACGGCGACCTTGGCTTTTGCCATCCCGATGCTCATCATGGGTCGTCGCCGCTAGGCGGCGTTCTCAGAGATAACTCTCCTCGAGAAGTTCTCGAGCCGTTGGCGGATACTGTCGCTTTTGCGCGCAAGCAGTTCTTGTGCCGCAGTGGCGCCCGGGATGTCCACCACCATTCGGATCATTGCTGAACAGGACAGATCAGCGCAGAGATAGGTGCCTACAGTATTTCCTTTCGCGCCCTCCTCGCCCGTTTTTGGCGCCACAAAAAGGCTGACTTGCGGGGCGGGTTGTTGAGTGTGACACAGTGCGCACAATGCTGAGCGCCCAGCCGGCATGGCGCTCTCAGCGCTCCTGACCATGAGGCCTCTGGCCTCGTCGCCCACCCAGAACACCATGTAGCCCTTCGTGGGGTGGTGAGCATCTCGCCATCCCAGGAATTCGCGCTCGTCCCACAGCGTTTCGTGAAGCCCGGGGAAGCTCATGACCCGAAGGTCTACCTCGGACATGTTCACGAGGCTTGCAACGATTTGGTCGCGGGTGAGGGGCTTCATCCCGACAATCTAAACACAGTGCGGAAATGACTGTGGGGCCACCCGAAACGGATGACCCCACAGCCCTAAGGCGATGTTATAAAAGCCTAGATAGGACGGATGTTCTCCGCCTGCGGGCCCTTCTGGCCCGAGGTGATGTCGAACTCCACGCGCTGGTTCTCCTCGAGAGAGCGGTAACCGCTGCTCTGGATTGCGGAGAAGTGTGCGAAGACGTCAGCCGAGCCGTCATCAGGAGTGATGAAGCCGTAGCCCTTGTCACCGTTGAACCATTTAACGATTCCGGTTGCCATTGTGTATCTCTTTTCTGTGGTGCTGTGGTGCGTAGGTTCGACGTTCGAAACCAACGGTCGAAACTACCGCCAACCCCACACTCAC
>JBIIFP010000093.1:0-3126 GCA_044237205.1 Pontimonas sp.
GGACACCGCCGGACTTCTTTGTGAAATGGCCACCCCCAGGGGTGGCCATTTTGCGTTAACAAGGACAACCATGACAGACAACGACCGATCCAGAACGCCCAAGCGTCCCTCCGAGGGTAGAAAACCCTCCGGGCCCCGTCCCGCGCGTCCCCGCAAGGACGGCGCTGCGGGAGCGTCCAGCGATCGGCCGCGCAAGGATGGCGATCGTTTTGGCCGCAAACCTGCGGAGTCTTCAGGGGAGCGCCCTTCGAGGCCCAGGCCTCCCCGCGAGGGAAAGCCTGGCGAGGCCAAAAGAACTGATGGCCCGCGCCGCTCGGATGGTCCACGCCGCACCGGTGACGCGCCTGGCGCTCCGCGCCGTAGTTTTGGACCCAGGCGCGATGGAGCTCCTGGTGCTGATCGCAGTTCCCGGCCGCCACGCGATCGCGAGCCTCGTGAAGAGCGCGATGACGCTCCTCGCCACAATGACCCCGCGGTGGATGCCGATGCGCTACCCGCAGAGCTTGACCGTGCAGCATGGCGCGAGCTGAAGGCTCTCACTAAAGAGAATGCTGAGTGGGTTGCTGGTCACCTCGTGATGGCAAGCCGGGTTGTTGACGAGGACCCCGAGCGAGCCCATCAGCATGCACTCGCCGCTGCACGGCGAGCAGGTCGAATTCCGGTTGTTCGCGAAACGGTCGGCATTACTGCATATTTGACCGGAGATTTCGCTCTGGCCCTTCGGGAGCTGCGCACCTATCGCCGCCTCTCCGGCAGCAATGACCAGTTGCCACTAATGGTGGATTGCGAACGTGGGCTGGGTCGCCCCGATCGTGCGTTGGAATTAGCCGGCGATGTTGCACGAGCGACACTTCCGGTTGCCGTTCAGGTGGAGTTAGCCATTGCGCGCTCCGGAGCGAGGCTTGATATGAACCAGCCGCAGCTGGCTCTGGCTGAACTAGAAATTCCCCAGCTCACCCCTGATACCGCATATTCGTTTTCTCCTGCCCTGTTTGATTCCTACGCTGTAGTGATGGCGGAGCTTGGTCGCGACGAGGAAGCACAGCTGTGGGGCGAGCGCGCCAACCGCGCCGCTCTTGCGCTGGCTGAAGCATCGGCACCGGATGAGCAAGACGACAGTGTGGTCGTGGTCGAAATGCCGGAGGATGATCAGGCGTGATTGGCGCCACGGCAACACCACTGGAGGGGATTCAGGTTCTCCTTCTGGATCTCGATGGCGTGATTTATCGAGGCCCAGAGGCAGTTCCGCACGCTGTGAAGTCGTTGTCCAAGGCAGCCAAGACGCTTCGTCTTGGCTATGTCACCAACAACGCATCTCGAACCCCCGCTCAGGTGGCAGCCCAGATTGCTGGCTATGGGCTTCCCGCCGAGGCCCACGATGTGGTGACATCGCCGCAATCCGCCGCAAGGATGCTGGCCTGGCTGTTGCCCCAGGGTTCACTGGTGCTGGTTGTGGGCGGGATGGGGTTAGTCAGTGAAGTCGAGGCAGCTGGATTTAGGGTGACTGGCCTCGCCGATGATTCCCCCGACGCTGTGGTTCAGGGTTTCTCGCCAGAAGTCGGGTGGGAACAGCTCGCGCAGGCATCTTTTGCCCTCCAGCGTCGGCCTGAAATTCCCTGGGTAGCCACGAACACCGACTGGACGATTCCACTGCAAGGCGGGGTGGCGCCAGGTAATGGCGCCTTGGTCTCCGCTGTCCATTTGGCAGTGGGACGGCTTGCAACCTTTGCGGGAAAACCAGAGCCCGAGATTTTTCAGGTAGCTACTGATCGCTTGGACACCGACGTTCTCGGCGCCAATCGTGCGGGGATGCGCTCGGCACTAGTGCTCACCGGAATTGACTCGGCAAAGACTTTGCTGGCAAGCGATGCGAGTATGCGGCCTACCTATGTGTTGGAAGACCTTCGCGATCTGCATAAGCCCTATCCAGAGACCATCCGCCATACGGATGCCGATGGTGTTCACACGGTAGAGGTGGGTCGGGCGGTAGTCCGACGTAAAGGCAACGTCATCCGCGTTGCACGCGCGGGCGCCCCCATTGACCTGGTTCGCGCGGGCGCCACGATTGTTCATGATTCAGGGCTTAAGATTTTCGGACTTGAAGTCGATCCCCAGATATATTCGTCTCTATGACCGCGTGGACCCCTGAGCAGATGGAAGCCCGTCTTGAGGCGCTTCCGAACCTTCCGCTTGATGAGCGGATCGCCGCTCTCGACGACGTCCACGACGAGCTCAAAGGTTTTCTCGACGCACCCGCTGCCCCGTAATGGCGACCAGCCGTCTTGACCAAGCCCTGGTGAAGAGAGGGCTGGTGGAGAGTAGAACAAAGGCGCAACGACGTATCGATGCGGGCGATGTCAGTGTAGGGGGCTCCATCCAGACCAAGCATGCCTTTCCGGTTAATGATGACGTTGCGATTGTGGTGAGCGGTGATGAGGACTATGTGGGCCGGGGTGCGCACAAGCTGCTCGCGGCACTTGATGAGTGGAGCCTCGATGTTCGAGGGTCGACCTCCATTGACCTCGGGGCATCGACAGGTGGTTTCACCCAGGTGCTCTTGGAACGTGGGGCCCGCGAAGTCGTAGCAGTGGATGTGGGTCACGGGCAATTGCATCCAAGCCTCGTGGGTGACCCTCGGGTGACTCTGTGCGAGGGCGTCAACGTTCGCTATCTCACACCCGAGTGGCGAGAATCTTTGGACCTCGCATCCATTGACTGGATCGTTGCCGATCTCAGCTTTATTTCACTCACCCACATTTTTATGCCCGTGACCGAGGCGCTAGGGCTTGCATCGTGGATCTGCTTGGTGAAACCACAGTTTGAGGTGGGCCGGACTGGCGTCACAGAGGGAATCGTGACAGACCCCTCCAGCCATGTCGAGGCTGTGGAGGCTGTGGTTCAGGCGGCAGGGGAGTGCGGGCTCTTTCTTGCCGGCGTTATGTCCTCGCCGATTACCGGTGAAGCCGGTAATCGCGAGTACCTGTGTTGGCTTACACCCACGCGTCGGCGGAATCAGACACAATGGTCTGAGCACATTCATCACGTGACCCATTCCTGAGTGAGGAGACGGCATGACCACCAGGAACATGCTTGTTGTCGCGCACACCGCTCGCCAGGATGCCCTCG
>JBIIFP010000009.1:0-34069 GCA_044237205.1 Pontimonas sp.
CCATGAGCCCCACCTTATCCAGCTTCATGAGACCTGTGCCGAGAGGTAGGGTGAGCGTCATGGAGTTACACGTCGCCAACCATCCTCTGGTCTCCCACAAGCTCTCGGTGTTGCGTGATCAGGACACTCCCTCGCCTGTCTTTCGGGCACTCACCTCCGAGTTGGTGACACTCCTCGCCTACGAGGCAACTCGTCAGATTCGGGTTGAAGACCACGACATCGTCACGCCTGTTCAGAAAACTGTGGGCAAGAAACTCGCCAAACCACGGCCCGTGGTTGTTCCTATCCTCCGCGCGGGGCTGGGGATGCTGGAGGGTATGGTCGCCTTGTTGCCAAGCGCCGAAGTGGGATTCCTCGGGATGGTGCGCGATGAAGAAACCCTTCAACCCAGCGTCTATGCGGAGCGCTTGCCGGAGAACCTCGCTGATCGTCAATGTTTTGTTCTTGACCCCATGCTCGCCACCGGTGGGTCCCTACTGCAGGCCATCAGGTTCCTCGCCAACAAGGGCGCCTCCGATATCACGGCGGTGTGTCTTCTTGGCGCACCCGAGGGAGTGAAGGCTGTGGAGGAGGGCACCAAGGGGCTGACCGTCACCATCGTCCTTGGCGCTCTGGATGAAAGGCTCAATGAGAAGGGCTTCATCGTCCCAGGCCTTGGCGATGCGGGCGATCGCTTGTATGGGACTGTCGGCTAGGCCCTAAAGGGACTTGACGGTTCGCCAACTAGCCGGCGATAATCGGCCCATGAACACTCTGGCCTTGTCGATGCTCCCGCAGGGGGCGCCTGAGTGTTGCGCTCGAATGTGTGACTAACGTCCCCTTCTTCCGCGGGCTAGGTGGCCCCCAAACGAATCGACAGCAATGACCACTTCTTCTCCTCGCGAACCTCGTGGGTTCGCACTCTATGTGGGCGTCACCGAAGCCGACGCCCACGCTGCCGGAATTTCTCTGGAAACCCTGGTCAAAGAACTCAAAAAGACCGTTGCCAACCACGTGCCAAGCGCTGATACCCACGCGGCTATCGCTCTAGCCCCCACCGGGTCGGGGGGAAACAACCTCGAGATTGTGCGCATGGCACTGCACGACCCGCTAGCCCTGGCGAAACTGAAGCCTGCCGAGCCCAAGCGAGTCCTCTCAGTAGTCATCGACATCTCGCGTAAACGGGTGACCATTGACGGCGACGTCGCTCCCCTGACCTTCAAAGAATTCAGCCTGCTTCAGTTCCTGGTTCTTCGAGAAGGACAAACGGTCCGGCGGGAGCTGATTATCGAAGCCCTGTGGGCCGCGGGCGATGACGATATCCCGAACTCCCGAACAATCGACGTCCATGTGCGCCGACTGCGCTCGAAGCTTGGCCGCTATGAAGACATCGTTCGCACGGCGCGAGGGACTGGCTACCGGTTTGACCGTCATGCGGATGTGACCATACTCTATGGCGAGGCGCCATCTCCCGACATGATCTAGGCCGATTTTCTCCAGAAAAATCTTCGCTATAGACAGCGTTACCGTTTTGTTATATATTGGCCACATCGTCAGTTGTGCGCTCTAACAGCTTTCGTTCATGTGATGACAAAACACTCTTGGTGCAAGGGAACAGGGTCGGTCGCTCGCCTCAGCGGCCGGCCCTCACCACGTTGAGCAAGCCCTTCATGGACACCATCCAGCCTCGCCCTCTACGCTGACCTGGTGACCCCAAGCCCTAGCATCGTCTGGTTTCGAAACGACCTGCGCCTCATGGACAATCCCGCCCTCCACGCCGCTGTGGCGCGAGGCGAGCCACTGGTTCTGCTCTATGTTCACGACGAAGAAAGCCCCGGGTCCAGGCCACTGGGTGGTGCCACGAAGTGGTGGCTCCACCACTCCCTGATTTCCCTCACACAAGACATCGAAGCCCTCGGTGGATCGCTCACGCTGCGGAGGGGCCACGGCGCCGCCGTTGTGCGCGAGGTAGTGCGCGAAACCGGGGCAGGTGCCGTCTTCTGGAACCGGCGCTACGGGGCAAACCGCGAGGTCGATGCAACACTCAAGACCGAACTGCGAGAGGCGGGTCTTCTGTGCGAGAGCTTTGCCGGGAACCTGCTCTATGAACCCTGGACGATAAGAACGGGCGAGGATCGCCCGTTCCGGGTTTTCACCCCTTTTTGGCGGGCGTGTTTGGCTTCCGAGCCTCCGAGGGTTCCGCTTGGCGCACCCTCGACGCTCACCAGCGTGAGCGGACTTCCCTCCGAGCATGTGAGTAGTTGGGATCTTCTTCCGACCTCCCCG
The DNA here is from genome assembly GCA_044237205.1 of Pontimonas sp. Taxonomy (GTDB): domain Bacteria; phylum Actinomycetota; class Actinomycetes; order Actinomycetales; family Microbacteriaceae; genus Pontimonas. The sequence continues at coordinate 2,266 of JBIIFP010000009.1, forward strand.
GATTGGTCCGCTGGTCTTGCAGAGATGTGGGAACCAGGCGAGCAGGGCGCCGCCAATCGCCTGAGTGATTTCGTAAGCAATGTCCTCAAGAATTACCACCGGCGGGATGAACCTGGGCCGGTGACAACCTCACGACTGAGTCCTCACCTGCGCTTTGGGGAGATTAGCCCCCACACCATCTGGCACGCCCTGGAGCGGACTTTGCCCTCTGATGCGCAGAAGAACAAGGCCAAGTTTTTGAGCGAGATCGGGTGGCGAGAGTTCTCCTACAACATTCTCTTCCACTTCCCGGAGCTTGCGTCCAAGAACTTCAGACCAGAGTTTGATCGCTTTCCCTGGGGCGAAGCGGAACCCGGTGCCTTGAGGGCCTGGCAGAAGGGCCGCACCGGTGTGCCCCTCGTTGACGCAGGCATGCGCGAGCTCTGGCGGACGGGATATATGCACAACCGCGTGCGCATGGTCACCGCATCGTTCCTGATTAAAAACATGCTCACCGACTGGCGAATCGGTGAGGCCTGGTTCTGGGACACCTTGGTGGACGCCGATGAAGCGAACAATCCAGCGAGCTGGCAGTGGGTGGCAGGTAGTGGTGCGGACGCCGCCCCCTATTTCCGGGTGTTCAACCCGATGCTTCAGGCAGAAAAATTCGACCCCCAGCAGGAGTACATCTCCCGCTGGGTTCCAGAGATTGGCACCACCGACTACCCCGGCGAACCAATTATTGACATGAAAGCAAGCCGGGATAAGGCTCTGGCAGCCTTCTCGGAACTTAAGGCCTCGCGCCCAGCTGAGTGACGCATCTCGCCGAAATCTCTGCTGCCCTCTTTGCAGCCTGCACCACCGTTGCCCCAGAGACGAGCCCCGCGAGAATTCCGGCGTTGAAGGAATCCCCCGCGCCAGTCGGATCCACCATCGCTTCTATTGGTGCCGCGGGGATCGCCGTCAAGGCTCCGTCTTCCCACACCAGAGCACCCTCACTGCCAAGGGTCGCGACGACGACGGGGAAACGCAGGGCTAGCAGCCGGAGCGCCTCTGGAACATCAGACACCCCCGAGAGAATGGCCGCTTCGTCCTCGTTACAGCGGAGGATGTCTGCTCCCGCAATGAGCTCCACAAAGCGTTTGACGCCGAAGTCCTGAAGGAAGCCTGCTGACGATGCGTCCACCATCACCTGGCACCCCACGCTCTGGGCGGTGGCGATAAAGGCAGACATGACTTCAGGCGTGTGGTGGTGGAAAATGCTGTAGCCGGTGAGGTGCACCACCCTGGCTGACTCCAGCAACACCAGCGGAATCCTGGTGGGATCTAGCTCGACGTTCGCACCGCGGTCACTCAGCATCGAACGAATTGCTCCCTCGACCAGAATGACGATGGTCCCGGTTGCGAACTCGGTGTCGTGTTCGAGGTGAGCGGTCACACCCGCTGCGGCAAACTCGGCATCGAAGCGCTCGGCGTCGACATGACCGACTCGTCCCACGAAGTCGACGTCGACCCCTTCGGCCGCCAACCACACAGCGGTATTGGCTGCAGAGCCACCAGACTCCCGAAGAATCCGCGCAGGCGTATCCGTATTGGGGCGCAACGGCATCTCCACCCGGGCCACGACGTCATCGATAACATCACCGACAACGAGAGCGCGCTGAGGCTGATTCATGGCCGCGCTGCCCACGCGGTCGCAATCTCGCAGCCAACCGCCACGTTATTGGTCACGAGATCCAGATTGACCCGAAGGCTCACACCATCAGAGTTCTCCAAGACATGAGCCAGCAGAAACGGCGTCACGTCATTGCCTCGAATGCCCTGCCGATCGGCGTCACTCAGAGCCTCGGCCAATAAGCGGTCGTGAATAGCGGGGTCCCACTGTTGGTGGGCGGGGACGGGATTGGCGACCACGATCCCCGCACGAAGCCCCAGCTCATCGCGGGCCGCCATGACCGCGGCAATACCGGCTGCCGTGTCGAGGGACCACTCAAGCGAATAGGGGCTCTCCCTCAGCCAGAATGCGGGGAAAACGGTGGTCTTGTAGCCAATAACGGGGATACTGAGGGTTTCCAGCCGTTCAAGCGTTGCGCCAATGTCAAGGATTGATTTCACCCCGGCAGAGACCACCGTGATGGGGGATGCCGCGAGAACCGATAAATCCGCTGATTCGTCGAACGTCTCGCTGGCCCCACGGTGAACTCCACCGAGGCCACCAGTGGAAAAGACGCGAACCCCGGCCTGACTGGCCAAATACGCGGTAGAGGCGACCGTGGTGGCTCCTGAACGCCTGGCACCCACCAGCACGGGCAGCTCACGAACACTGGCCTTCGGAATGTCCTCGGTAGCAATGCGCTCAAGCTCGGCAGCACTCAGGCCCACCGTGGGGACTCCGTCAATCACCGCTACGGTCGCTGGAACCACACCAGCGGCCCTGACCTGGGCCTCCCAGCGCTGTGCCGCCTCAAGATTCTGGGGCCGGGGGAGACCGTGGGCGATGATCGTGGATTCCAGTGCGAGAACCGGGCCAGAATGCTCGAGCGCATCCTGAACTTCGGGCGATAACTTCACAATGCTCACACCCCTAGGTTATTGGCCTTCACCAGAATAATACGAACCGGATACCCCCTGGGGTATAGTGTCTCTATGTCAGAAACCTCACCCAAGACGCCGAGCTTTGGCCAACGAGTAGAGGGAATTGACATTCTGGTCGTTAACGAGCGAGCAGTGCGGGCTTCGGCAGGAGTTCTCTTTCTCCTAGGGTTTCTCGCCGTCAACTACGCGTTCTACACAGGCGACTTCCAACCTGTTCGTGGGTTTGGAATCCTCTTCATGATTGACATGGGAATCCGCATCGGGCTTGACTACCGCTTCGCTCCCAGCATGGTTCTTGGTGCGCTGATAGTGCGCAGGCAGCGTCCCGAGTGGGTGGGGGCGCAACAGAAACTTCTGGCCTGGTCGCTGGGCTTTGGCCTGGCCTTTATCGCGTGCCTCGGAATGGGCTTTCTCGGACTACAGAACGCCTACATGCTGCTGTTCTGTAGCTTCTGTCTCGCACTAATGTTTTTAGAAGCGGCGTTTGGAATCTGTGTGGGGTGCGAGCTTTATCGGGTATTCGCTAGGACCCCGCCCCAGCTGTGTCCAGGCGATGTCTGCAGCTATACGCCACCCACCAGGCGCTCGCTGTTTGGGGCCAGCCCTACAACTGGCCCCTGATATCCCAGAGGTCCGGGAAGAAGGGGTTGAAGAGAGTGCTCGCCAGGTAGGCGACACCGGCAGATCCTCCGGTGCCCTTCTTGCGGCCAATGGTCCGCTCGACCATCTTCACGTGGCGGTAGCGCCATTCACCCAAGCCCTCATCCAAATCCACGAGCGCTTCACACACCAGCGAGGACTCGGGGTCGGTGTGGTGAAGGTTAACCAGCACCTGCTGGACGTCCTCGCGGGCTTCCCACGGGGTGGTGACGTCGCGATTTCGCACATCTTCTGGCATAGCGTGTCCGCGCGCGTGGCAATACGCAAGGGCAGAATCCCACACACTCGGCCTCGACATCGCCGCCTCCACTGCACTGCGGGCAGGGGAGCCTGGAACCAAGTGCTCGGCCATTTTCATGCCACTGCCGTGCTCCGCGTTTTCACCGGCATAGTCACGGCGCCCAAGGACCGCCTCCAGCTCGCGGAACTGCGCCGACTGGAACCCACTAGCCGAGGACAGGCGGGCGCGAAATGACTGGAACTGCAAAGGGGTCATCGTCTCCAGAACATCAATCTGTGCCACACAGATCTTCATGATGGTGCGCACTCGTCCCAGTAGGGCAAGAGAGCGATGTGTGTCACCGCTGCCTAAGGCGGGCTGAAGAGCGGCCAATTCATGGAGTATTTGCTGGAACCACAGCTCATAGACCTGGTGGATAGTGATGAAGAGCAGCTCGTCGTGCTCGGGGCCATCAGAGAGAGGCTTCTGCAAGGACAGCAGTTCCTCAATTTTCAAATAGCTCGTATAGGTCACTGCCTTCTCGTGAGAGCCAGTCATCAGGTCACACGGCTCTCACCTGGCGTGACATTCCGGTAGTCGCCACTGGCCACCAAGTCCCGCAGCCGATCAAAGCCATCCCACACCTCACCGTAGGAGGTGGCAAGCGGTGAGATTGCGAGCCTGATGGCACTGGGTTCCCGGTAATCGGGAACCACGTTCTTCATTGTGCGCAGCGCCAGCGCAATCTGCGCTGCATCGGGGTGAGTAATGATGATGTGGCCGCCTCGATGCGTGGGTTCACGCGGTGTCCCGAGTTCAAAACCCAAGGGCACCAACCACTCATCCACCAGGGCAATCATGAGCTGCGTGCCAAGCGCCGCCTTCGCTTCAATCGCCCGAATCCCTGCCCGCTCAATCATCTGATAGCTGCACTGGACCGCGCGAATACCGACGATGGACGGGCTTGCCACCTGAAAACCACGGATGTCCCCGGATTTCTCAAACCACGGCCCCATCACAAATTGGTCTCTCTGAGCGAACCAGCCCTGGATGGGAACGTGGAGCTCGGCCTGAAGCGATGTGCGGACAAACAACCAGGCCGGTGAGCCAGGACCCGAATTGCCGTATTTGTAGGTGCACCCAACGGCCAAGTCAATCTCGTTGCCATCGAAGTCCAAGTCAATGGCGCCACCGGCATGCGAACAATCCCACAGCATGAATGCCCCCGCTGCCTTCACGGCGCGTGAAATCTCGCGAAGCTCTGGCCTGGCGCCCGAGCGGTAGTTGATGGCCTGCAGGGTAACTAGTGCCACGTCGTCGTTTAAGAACGGGGCAAGCAGTTCGGCGGTCACTCGCTCGTGCTCGGCGGGCACGGAGACGGCGCCTGGACCACCGCTGCGATCAGTGTCCAGGGTGACCAAATTCAGCCCGTGCTGCGAAGCGATCCCCTCAAGGATGTAGCGATCGGTGGGGAAATTGGCCGAGTCAATGATGATGGTCTTCCGACCGGGCCTAGCCCTTATCGCTGCGAGGGCCAGCTGGTAGAAATTCATCGAGGTGGTGTCACACACGAGTGTTTGGCCAGGGCCTGCGCCAAGCGTGGCTCTGGCGAGAAGGTCACCGGCGACCTGGGCCTCGTCAATCCAGTGGGACCAGCCCCCGACGAGCTCAGTACCCCACTCGGTGGTCAGAAACGAGCTGACAGCCTCAATCGTTGCCAGAGGAAGGCGACCCAGAGAGTTGCCGTCTAGATAGCACTGGTCTGGATCCGCGTGGAAGAACTCTGCCCGGAAAGACGCTAGAAGATCCTTACCATCGAGAGCCTCAGCCGTGGAGCGATGGGTCGGGTTGCCAGGGAAAGAGTGAGCCACCAGCCCAGCTTACGCCGGCTCGTAACTATCCGAAGCGGCCAGTGACGTAGTCAAGGGTCTTCTGGTTGGCAGGGCTCGAGAAGATTTTGTCGGTCTTGTCGTGCTCCACCAAAACACCGACGCGGCTGCCTGCCTCATCATCAGAGGCGACGGTGAAGAAGGCGGTTCGATCTGCCACGCGAGCAGCTTGCTGCATGTTGTGGGTCACAATGACGATCGTGTAGTCCTTCTTGAGCTCGTTCATCAAGTCTTCAATCTTGAAGGTCGATACGGGGTCAAGTGCCGAGCATGGCTCGTCCATCAAGATGACATCGGGCTGGACGGCAATGGCGCGTGCAATACACAGACGCTGCTGCTGGCCACCAGACATTCCAAAAGCGTTGTCCTTCAGACGATCCTTGACCTCATCCCACAGTGCGGCTCCGCGCAGGGCCTGCTCAACGATGTCGTCCATGTTGCCCTTGACGCCAAGCGTCTTCGGGCCAAAGGCGATGTTTTCGTAAATCGACTTGGGGAACGGGTTTGGCTTCTGGAAGACCATACCGATGGTCTTTCGGACCTGGACCGCATCAACCTCAGGACCGTAGACGTCCTGGCCGTGGTAGAGGACCTCACCCGTCACCTTGGCGCTCGGGATCAAGTCATTCATGCGGTTGAGGCTGCGAAGAATCGTCGACTTGCCACATCCGGAGGGGCCAATCAGAGCGGTGATCTCGTTTTCATAGACCGGCAGGTTCACATCCTGCACGGCCAGGTTCGCGCCGTAATAGACGGAGACATCCTTCAGGGTAAAGACTTCGTTTGGCACTGCTTCCTCTCCAATGGGTACGTTCATGATTCCCTCTCCTACCACGTTCTCTCATAGCGGGCACGAAGCCAGATGGCAAACGAGTTGATCAAGGTCAGCACAACCAACATCAACAACACGCCCGCAGCCGCCAAAATTTGGAACTCTTCTTGAGGGCGCCCTGCGTACTGGTAAATCAGCACAGGAAGGGCTGAGTAACCACCCTCAAAGAAATTCGGGGGGAAGGTCACAAAGGTGAGCGCTCCCACGAGCAGCAGCGGGGCTGCCTCGCCAATTGCGCGGGCAACGGCCAGAATCACACCCGTCAGCATGCCAGGCACTGCGGCTGGCAATACTTGAAGCCACACTGCCTGCCAGCGGGTCGCCCCGAGCGCCAGCGAGCCTTCCAGGATGGAGGAGGGGACCGCCTTGATGGCCTCCCTCGAGGCCAAGATCACCGTTGGCAGCACCAGTAGCGCGATAGTCGCAGAACCAGCGGCTGCGACAAGCCCCAGATTGAAGGGCGCTCGAACGAAGAAGGCAAGGCCGAGGATTCCAAAAACAATGGAGGGAACACCGGCGAGATTCTGGATGTTCAACTCGATGAGGCGGTTCCACCATTTGGTCTTGTCCGCGAACTGCTCCAGGTAGAGGGCAGCGCCCGCTCCCAGGGGAATAATGATCGCAATCACGCCAGCAATAATCTGCAGGGTGCCCTGGATGGCCACGCTGAAGCCAGCAGTTGCGCGGTTCACAGTCGACGGCCCGTTGAAAATTAGATCAAGGTCGAGTCTGGTTCGCCCCTCGACAAAGGCCCACGCCAGAATCGCGATGATTGCCACGAGCGAAATGGTGAGCGCTAGCAACATGACCGACATAAAGAGAATGCCGGACACTTTGCCCCTATTGTCTGTCGAGGCAAAGCGGTTCTGAACGACCAGGCCAGCACCAGCGGCCGCGAAGCGGCCTCTGGCTGGCATGCTGTTGAAGGAATCGGCCATTAGTCGTAAACCTCCCGGAAGCGGTTCACGAAGCGGATTGCCAACATGTTCATCGCCAAAGTGATGGTGAACAGTAGCGCGCCCACAGCGAAGATGGTGTCGTAGACAATCGACCCCACAGCAATCTCGCCGGTGGCGCGGCTCGCAATATACGCCGTCATCGTCTGAACGCCCTCGAAGGGGTTGAAGTTCAGTTGAGGGGATCCAGCCCCCGCCACGAGGAGGACCACCATCGTCTCACCCACCGCCCGAGAAGCGCCCAAAACGAAGGCCGCAATAATGCCGGAGAACGCTGCAGGAACAACAACACGGAGCGCTACACGCATCTTCCCCGCTCCCAGCGCATAGGCGCCCTCGCGAAGTGCCCTCGGCACCGACCGCATGGCGTCATCGGCGACCGAGGAAATCAGGGGAACGATGATCAGGCCCACCGCAATGCCCGCGACACCGGTAGAAAACAGGCCACCCCACGGGAGCCACGGGGTCAAGTATTCGATAAAGGGCCGAAGCCAAAAAAAGGCAAACAAACCCACCGCAACCGTGGGGATGCCCTCGAGAACCTCAAGGATTGGCTTGATGGTCTTGCGAACAGCCTCCGGCGCGTACTCGGAGAGATAAATGGCGGAGAGCAAGCCCAGCGGGATTGCCACCGAGAGGGCAGTGACGACGACCATCAGCGTGCCGACCACGATGGGAATGACGCCGTACTGAGGCCGTGCGAATCCGGGCGACCATTCGACCGCGGTGAAGAATTCAACGATCGAAATTTCAGAAAAAAACCTAGGCAGTGGTTGGAGAAGAGCGAACACAATCGCGGTTGTCACTGCGACCGAAACCACCGCTGCGATGAAGAGGAAGGCGATAATCACCTTTTCCCCGTAGTGGGGGTGCTCGGCGCGGAGCGAGACTCTACGAGCCCCACTCCGCGCCGACACCACAGATGAAGACATTAGTTCAAATCTCCCAATCTCTCCATCGTCCCAGTGTGTTACAGACTACCTAGCCAGCAAGCGCTGCGACAGCAGCAAGCTGCTCAGCCTTCTGGTCTTCGGTCAGTGCGACCAGACCAGCTGCTGCTGCGATCTCTTCGTTGCGCTCCACCATGAAGGTGTAGAAAGCAACGACCTCTTCGCGACCCAGTGCCGAAGCGGCAGGGAAGCTGTAGAGCGAGCGACCGAGTGGGGTGTAGGTACCAGCGAGCAGGTTCTCAATGGTGGGCTCGTTGCAGCCTTCACCACTGTCAATTGCCAGTGCCTTCACGGTGTCGGAGTACTCCTGGTAGAAGGAGAAGGGGATGAATGCCATGGCGCCGAGGCCACCAGAGACACCCTGAACAGCCTGGTTGTCGTCCTCACCGATGTTGTTGTAGTCGGTACGGATGTTGCCAGACTCACCGTTGATTTCTTCAGTGAAGAAGTCGAAGGTTCCAGAGTCGGTTCCAGGACCGTAGAGAACGATTTCCTCGCCAGCCAGGTCACCAGCGTCAACACCGGGGATCTCGCCCCACGTTGCGATGGTGGAGTCAAGGTTCCAGATTGCGTTCAGAGCCTCAACCGAGATGCACTCGAGGGGGTTGTCCGTGTTGACAACGACCGAGAGAGCGTCGTTAGCAACGGTGATGCGGGTGTACTCGATGCCGGCTTCAGCACACAAAGCGGCTTCTTCTTCCTTGATGTCGCGCGATGCGTTGGAGCCATCGGTCTCACCGTTACAGAACTTCTCGAAACCACCACCGGTACCAGAGATACCAACGGTCACGGCAACGCCGGGGTTGTCGATCATGAAGAGCTCAGCAGCAGCCTCAGCGAAGGGGCCGACGGTGCTGGAGCCATCAAGCAGAATGGTTCCGCTCAGCGTTGACTCTTCGACAGCGGCAGGTGCCTCTTCAACTGGTGCAGCTTCCTCAGCTGCGCCTGCACATGCAGACAGAACGAGCAATCCGGCAGCTGCGAGAGCGGCCGAAGCAATGAAGTTTTTCTTCACTGGTATTTCTCCTCTTGGGATTTGGTGTGGACAGAGTTTTCTGTCCTGAGCCCAGGGTTGTCAGAGGACCTAGACAACAAGTAGTCCCATGGTTAACAACAGGCAAACAATCCAGCAAACCCTCATCCAGTGGTCGAGTCACCTAGTCTGGAGTTTCCAGAAATCACGTTAAGGACTCTTATGAAGGCGATCGTTGTTTCCCAGCAGGGTGGGCCCGAAGTACTGATCTACTCCGATGTGCCCGACCCCTTAATCAAGCCCACCGAACTGCTAGTGCGGGTGGAAGCCTCTGGCATCAACTACATCGACACCTATCAACGCTCTGGCCTGTACACCATGACCCTCCCCTACACCCCGGGCCTCGAAGGGGCCGGGACCGTGCTCGAGGTCGGGTCCGAGGTCACTGGCTTCGCCATCGGTGACAGCGTTGCCTGGACCGGCAACCTCGGCAGCTATGCCGAGGTTGTGGCACTAGACGCCTCGAAGGCCGTCACGGTTCCCCCTGGCATTGAGCTGACCCAGGCGGCCCAAGCGATGTTGCAGGGCATCACCGCGCACTACCTGATCACCAGCGTCTTTGAGGTGAAACCTGGAATCACTGCTCTTGTTCATGCTGCTGCCGGGGGTGTGGGACTGCTGTTGTGCCAAATGATCACAGCGCGCGGTGGAACAGTGATTGGCACTGTCTCGACCGAAGCCAAGGCGGTGGCGGCCAGTGCAGCGGGTGCTGCCCACGTGATTCGGTATGACCAAGAGGACTTCATGCCCCGCGTTCGGGAGCTGACTGGGGGAATCGGGGTCGATGTTGTCTATGACGGGGTTGGCGCCTCGACCTTCGAGGGAAGTTTAAAGAGCTTGAAGCCGCGCGGCATGATGGCGCTGTTTGGCCAAGCCAGTGGACCGGTGGGGCCTTTCGATCCCCAGATTCTCAACTCTCTGGGGTCGCTATTCCTGACTCGTCCCTCTCTCACCAACTTCATCCAAACTCCAGAAGAACTGCAATGGCGCGCTGGCGAAGTGTTCGAGGCCATGCTCTCCGGCCATCTCGCTATGACGCTCGGCGGTTCCTACCCACTGGCCCAGGCATCGCAAGCGCACCAAGACCTAGAGGCGCGCAAGAGCTCGGGCAAGCTCATCCTCATTCCGTAGGCGCTGCACTGTTGAGACGGTAGTTTTAGGGCATGAAGATTCTTCTTGTCGGCGCCGGTGGCGTCGGAAATGCCCTGGCCAAGCTTCTTGCAACCCGCGACTTTTATGAGCACGTGATTGTTGCCGACTACGACACGTCACGGGCTGAAGGTGTCCTGGACTGGATCGCACAGCGATTCCCCGCAGCGCGTCCACGATTTAGCGCTGAGCACATCGATGCGTCGGCGCCCGAGAACGTCACCGCACTGGCACAGAAGCACAGTGCGAGCGTGGTCATGAACGCGGTGGAACCGGCCTTTGTGCAGAGCATCTTCCAAGGCGCCCTTGACGCTGGTGCCGACTATATGGACATGGCGATGAGCCTCTCGATCCCCCACCCCACCGACCCCCACAACACCCCGGGCATCAAGCTCGGTGACTGGCAGTTTGACCGGGCCGCCGAATGGGAGAAATCTGGACGCCTTGCTCTTGTGGGCATGGGAGTTGAACCCGGCATTTCTGACGTGTTTGCCAAATATGCCAGCGATCACCTGTTCAGCGAGATTGACGAGATCGGCGTTCGCGACGGCGCCAACCTGGTCGTGCGCGACGATGAGGGCAATGAAATCTTCGCCCCGTCTTTTAGCATCTGGACCACCATCGAAGAGTGCCTTAATCCCCCTTTGATTTGGGAAAAAGACCGCGGGTGGTTCACCACCGAGCCCTTTAGCGAGCCCGAAGTGTTCATGTTCCCGGCCGGCATCGGGCCAGTGGAGTGTGTGAACGTGGAGCACGAGGAAGTCTCCCTTGTCCCCCGTTTCCTAGACGCCAAAAGGGTGACCTTCAAGTACGGGCTGGGTGCAGAGTTCATCGGGGTTCTGAAGACCCTGAACCTTCTGGGGCTCGACAAAGTCGCCCCGGTTACCGTCCGAACAGCGCCCGGACCAGATGGCAAGCGCAGCAAGACTGAGGTGTCGCCGCGCGATTTGGTTGCTGCAGTGCTCCCCGACCCCGCCACACTCGGCGACCGGATGACCGGAACAACCTGCGCTGGAGTGTGGGTCACCGGGAAGGGTAAAGACGGAAAACCTCGCGAGGTCTTTCTCTATCACGCCAGTGACAACGAGTGGACGATGAAAAACTACGACTCACAGTGTGTGGTTTGGCAGACCGCTCTTGCTCCGGCCGTCGCACTCGAACTCATCGCGAAGGGCGTGTGGTCAGGCACGGGAGTTCTGGGTCCCGAGGCCTTCGACGCGGAGCCCTTTCTCGAACTCATGGCACAACCAGAAGCCGAGGGCGGCTACGGCCAAGCCTGGGGATTCGAGGAGCGCTAAGCGAACTTTCCGACCGTCATCTTCTTGCGTGGCCACCAGAAGGCATCCCCGGCGATGAATGCCGTCGCTGGAACGACAACGGTTCGAACCAAGAGGGTGTCTATCAAGACACCGATACCGACGATGATGCCGATCTGGAAGAGGGCAATGAGCGGCAAAACGCCCAAGACAGCAAAGACCGCTGCAAGCAAAACACCGGCACTCGTAATAACGCCACCCGTCGCACCCAACGCCTTGATCATGGCCGGTGTGGTCGGCTGTCTGACTGATCCCGCCATCGCCGCAGCTTCTTCGCGAGCTCTCGAGACCAAGAAGATGTTGTAGTCAACACCGAGTGCGACGAGGAAGAGGAACGAGTACAGGAAGACGCTGAAGTCCAGACCAGACATGCCAAAGACGTTCTCAAAGAGCAGCCAGGCGGCTCCAATTGCCGAGAAGAACGACAGCACCACGCTCGCAAGCAATAGGACGGGGGCCAGAATCGCTTTCAACAAGAGAACCAGCACAATAAACACCAGCAACAGGATGAGAGGGATAACCAAGAGTTGGTCTCGCTCATACGCCTGCTTCACCGCCAGCCTGGTGGCATCGTCGCCTCCCACCAGCGCACTAGCGCCAGGAACAGCCTGCACAGCCTCACGCAGTTCACCAATCGCCGCATAGGCCTCGTCGCTACCGCCTTCGGCGTCGAGGACCACATCGATCTGAGACTGACTATCGTTGAAGTTCACAACCTCGGCACTCGCGACAACATCCAGTGTCAACGCCGCACTAACAACATCCTCGGCCTGATCATTGTTCGCGACGACCCTGGCCGGCGCACTCGTGCCGGCAGGGAAAGCCTCCGCGAGAACCTCAATACCCGTCACTGCTTCTGGCTTCACCCGGAACTGTTCTGTTTCAGGAATTCCGATGGTCACACCATTTCCGCCAACCGCCAGAGCTCCCAGAATCGCCACACCCACAATGGCCACGGTGACGGGGCGCTTGCTCACTCTGGTGCCCAGGCGCGCCCACCATCCGGTTTCAGACTTGTTGACATCGCCAAAACGAGGGACAAAGGGCCAGAACAACCCACGCCCAAACACGACAATCGCAGCGGGCAGAACACCGAGGGCTGAAATCATGGCAACAACGACACCGCTGGCACACACGATGCCCAGAGCGCGGTTCCCGCCAAGTTCAGCAAAGGACAACGTGAGTAGCGCCAGCACAACGGTGCCACCAGAGGCAATAATGGCGGGCCCTGCACCCTTTAGGGCGCGGGCCATCGCCTCGTGCCGGTCTTCACAGACCATCAGCTCTTCGCGGTAGCGGGCAATGAGCAACAGGGCATAGTTGGTTCCCGCACCGAAGACCAACACCGACAGGATGCCCGTAATCGATCCATCCGCTGCGATATCAAAGAACGCGGCAACATTGCGCCCGATCTGCCCAGCCATGCCATCGGCAGTGCCGACCACGGCAAGAGGAACGATCCACAAAATAGGGCTGCGATAGGTCACCAATAGCAGCAGGATGACGATAACGACCGTCGCAAGAATCAGGGTAAAGTCGGCTCCCGCAAACACGCCGGCAAGGTCCACCTGGAAGCCTTCGGGCCCTGTGACGTAGCTGACCATGCCCTCTGGCATGCCCTCGGTGGCGAGCGCTCTAATCTCCGCAATGCGCTCTGCTCTGGGATCCACCTCGTCGATTTCGTCCATCGGGACGGTAATGACTGCAGTGGTGTTGTCATCGGAGACTGTCGCGGGAGGGACAAACGCTTCGTCCATCACTTCGACGTTAGAAAACTCCACAAACTTTTCGTTTGCTCCACCGGCTGGCATTTGAATCATGGGATCAAATTCGCCCACCAACCAGCTCACTTGCTCATCACTAAATTCACCGGATTCAACGGCGTAAACCACCACTGCGGCAGTACCACCAGCGTTGGGCATCGCAGCCAAGGCCTCGTCGACAAGAACGACCTCTGCGTCATCCGGCAAGCCGTTTGTCGGAGCGACGTCAGATTCTTCGGCGGCAAAAACGGTGAACGACAAGACCGCGAAGATCAGGCCGATAAGAAGGGTCGCCCAAGAGGTTTTGGGTCCAGTGATGAAACGAACGAGAGAATTCATAGCCTAAAACTTACCCCCAAAAACGAGCGTGAACGTTCTCGGAGCGCACTCAGGTTCACACGGCAGTGTGTCCCTAAACAAGGGAGAGCGATGCCACGTCTTGCGCCACTAGCGACGATCCTCGGTGGAACCACCCTCCTGGTTGCAGGGTGCGCCCCACCCGCCGGTGAAGCATCGATGGTGGAGGGCATTCAACCCTGCGACGACACCATCGCCGGTGCTGTGGAGACCACGATTCGCACTCAGGTCGATGCGTTTGGCCGCGAAGACTTTTCCGGTGCCTATGACATGGCTGCCCCCGACTTCCAACAGACAGTGGGCCTCGAGGAATTCGAAGATGTCATCCGTGACGGCTTTGTGCCTCTCCTGGATGTCTCGAGTTTCACAGTCTCGCAGTGTCTTTGGGACTCAGAGCTCGACCTCGTGGAGATTGGAATGACGCTCACCACCAATTCTGGGGGAGTCGGGTCGCTCCTCTACTCGCTGGTCCTGGTTCCAGAGGGCTGGAGAATCTTGGGAGCAGTGCCAAACCCTCAGGCCCCGCAAGGTACCTAGCTAGCGCAGAGCCCTACTCTTCGATGTAGGGCTCTGGCATCGGCATGATGTCGATGGGCATGGGCTCTGGAATCTCGATAATTCCCTCAATCAGTGAGATCACACTGACCCAGCTCCAATCGTCATCGCCGTGTCGCATGACATATCCAGGGACGAACCACGCGTTACCGTTGGCGTCCCAGACGAGGAGCAGGGTTGACTCCGCGGCCGTCACCGTGACCCGGACGATTTCAGGCTCCTCAGGAAGCACGGGTTCGGGCAGTGGCTCGGGCTCCTCAACCGGCACCTCGTCGGTAGTACCGTCGGTGGGGGTCTCTGGTTCGGGACCCACCTCCGGCTCAACAGCGCCGATAGACCCATCCTCAGTGCTTCCTACGGATGCATCCGAGCTTCGGGTCGTTGCCTCTGCAATGCCCCCAGCTCCGTAGTAGTACGAGGTTGCGGGTGAGCCCCACCACGCCCCCGAAGCGAGTCGATCAACAGCGTCAACTGAGCTGATGGTGTCAAACTCTCCCCGCTCGCGAACGATCACCGAATGGCCCGAGACGGAAGAAAGTACTGGGCCAGGTGCCCAGTAGGCGGTCCACTCCAGGGCCGTTTCCTGGCCCTCTACTCGGAGTGACGCGGAGACACCAATGCCCCAGGCATCGTTGCTGACAACTCGAACATCAGCAGGGCTCACCTCAAGACCGGTGGCCCGGAACAGTTCAACGGCCTCGGCGGTGGCCTGCTCCACAGAAGGAAGATCACCGGTGGGCTCAGGACTAATACACTCTTCATAGCCGCCCTCAGTGCCATCCTCTGAGAGGGGCACCTCGGTGCAAACAGGCTCAGGGTAGGCAGCAGGGTTGTTGTAGTACCAGTTACCGGTTCCAGTCCACGTAGTGCCAATCGAGGCTGAGGTCCAGTCCTCAGAACCCACGAAATAACTGGGCCACTGAGGATCGAAGTATTGGCTCTTCTGGGGCTCTCCGGAGACACCCAAGGTGCTCCCCAGCTTCTGAAGGAGGGCTTCAGGTGTGCCATCAAGCTCAAGTTGGTACACGGCACCGCGGCCAGGATCAGTACTGAGGCCTTCGCCCGCCTCGTATTCGTAGCGCACCCACATTCCGATCCTTACGTCCGAACTCGACATCTCCGCGCTCGCTACACCTTGAACGGGTTCTGACATGGTGAACAGAGGGCCTTGGGGAGGAAGGACAAATGACGTGACCACAATGCCCGCTAGGGCAAGCGCACCGAGGCCAAGAAATGAGCCAGTCGCAAGCTTGCGAGTCGCGTGGGGATCACGGGCGCCAGGCTTACGCGAGGTCAGAGACGCTTCTCCGAGAATGCTGTCATCCGCGGACGTCCCAGCCCCGGTGGGGAAGGCCCGACGAAGTCGATTATCAAAATCTTTGTCGATGTTGTTCATAGTGGGTTTATGTCCCCTCGCTGCTTAATCTTTCACTCTGAAACTTTTCGAGGCCCTGCGCCAAATGCTTCTTCGCCCGGTGCAGACGAATGCTGACGGCGTTGGGAGTAGTGCCCATCACGAGGGCAACATCCTGGACGGCGAGACCGTCAACAACCACCAGTGCCAAGAGTTCCTGTTGCGCACTGCTGAGCCGTTTCCAGGCGTTAGCTAGGTCTGGATCAGTCTCGAGAAAGCTATCCGCGGCGGGAGCTGTGTCTGGCTCATGAAAAAGCCACAGCACATCCAGACGGTGCTGTTCTTTTCTGCGGTGGTTGGCGACCACGAAGGAGGCAATTCGATAGAGCCACGGCAATTCTTCGCCAGGGGTTACCGAGGCGCGCTTGCTCCATGCGACCGCGAAAACATCGGCAGCCAAGTCCTCGACCTCACCAAACGGGACGCGTCTGGCCAGATAGGCCCGAATTGGCCTCAAATATTCGCGATACACCTCGCGAAATGAGGAGTGGTCGTTATCCATCGCCTGCCTTTCGTTGCTGAGTTTATGTCTGCGGGACCACAAATCTTTCGCCACACCCCGAAGGGCTGGGTGAACCGGGTCGCCCAATGGCGTGAGTAGGCTGTGGGGGTGTCCGACATTCACGGCCCAGAGCCACATCGTGTGACATTCTCGGCCCACCTCAATCGGTTGCGAGCTGGAGTCCTCGGCGCTAACGACGGAATAGTGTCCATCGCCGCGCTGGTCATCGGTGTCGCCGCAGCAACGCAGGATATTGCCGCCATTCTGATCGCGGGAACTGCGGGGATCATCGCAGGTTCACTCTCGATGGCCATTGGCGAATACGTGTCGGTGAGCTCGCAGCGTGACAGCGAGGCCGCCTTGATCGCGCGCGAGCGCCAAGAACTCATCGACCAGCCCGAAGCCGAGCTTCAAGAACTTGCCGATATTTATCAAGCAAAGGGGCTCAGCAAAAAGACTGCTCAGCTCGTGGCCCAGGAGCTCACCGATCACGATGCTTTCCGCGCTCACTTGGACGCAGAGTTGGGAATCGATGAGGGCCAGCTGACAAACCCCTGGCACGCGGCCGTTTCGTCCGGTGTGTCCTTCTTGGCAGGAGCTGCGCTCCCGATGGCTGCAATCGCACTCACGCCCGGTGATGCGCGTCTCCCGGTTACCTTTCTGGCATCGCTCGTGGCGCTTGCCCTCACCGGCGGTGTTGGCGCCTACTTGGGCAACAGCAAGGTAGCGCGACCAATAGCCCGAGTTACTGTGGGCGGCGGGCTCGCGCTCGCTCTGACATGGGGCATCGGTCACCTGCTCGGGACCGGTGTAGCGCTCTAGTCCCCCTCCTCCGCAAGCGCTGGAGGGCCCGGGTGATACCGCCGTTACGAAACTGAACACCGCAACGGATACTTGTAACCCCCAGCTCATGGTGTGACTCGAGGCCCTCGGCAGTATTCTCTAACTAAAGAGGGGTAAATGATGGGAAAAATACTCTCCCTGATCAAGTCCACGCATCCAATACCCTCTTTTTCCGTTGCCCTGTTTACCATCATGCTTGGCATGGGGCTGGGAGTGAATCTGGCACGAAGCTTTGCCATTGGGTTAGCGATGTTACTTCAGCAGTTTTCAGTTGGCCTCTCTAATGATTGGCAAGATTATGGTCGCGATTTAGCGAGCGGCAGAAAAGATAAGCCTTCGGTAACCGGACTAGTGAAAGTATCTGAACTTCAAGTCAGTTCTGCGGTGTCGGCACTTCTAGCGCTGGTTACTGGTTTCCTTCTCAACCCAGCAGCTGGCTTACTCATGGTCTTAATGTTGATTATTGGCTGGGCATATAACCTCGGCATGAAATCACACTGGAGTTCTGCGATTCCTTATGCGCTTGGCTTTGGCACTATTCCAATTTTTGTTGGACTTTCCGCTGGGTTTCCTTCCCAGATTCACCTCTGGGTCGTAGCAACAGCGATGCTGTTGGGAGTTTCAGCTCATTTTGCCAATGCCTTGCCTGATTTGATCGAAGACAAGGCCAACGGGGTAAACGCCCTGCCACACATTCTGGGTCAACCTATTTCAGCTGCGGTTATCTCAGTCACTGCACTTGCAGCCAATTTCTTAGTGGTAACACAGTCGGCTAATTTATCGGTGCTGGCCTCAGTAATTGGCGTTGTCCTGGCAACAACGTTTGTTGGTCTAGCTAGTGTGCTGTCGCTTCGGCCACAACCACCGCGGATTGTCTTTCCACTTCTCATCCTGGCGTCGTTTGTGAATGTAGTTTTGCTGGTGATGGGCGCCTCAGCCGTTGGGTCCACACCCTCGTGACCCGTTACGAACAAGGTGGGTGAGAAACTCTTGAGCATTCCCGGAGACCCCACTCCAAACCAGACCCAAAAGAAATGGTTAGCAGCAAGACCACCCGCTGAAACCGTGCGCGACCTGCAACACCAGCTGCTGGAATTCCAGAATGCCTACAACACCAAACGACCCCACACCCTGGCTCAGGACACCCATTACCGGATCCGCATCGACCCCGACCGGCACTACTGGCCCAACATTCTCAAACCCGCAGGACGCTGGCCAGCCGTTTCAGAAAGCTCCCAAAAATGATCGATCTCTCGAGACATCTATGAACGATGTCTCGAGAGATCACAAGCGTGACCCCAGCGGGATTCGAACCCGCGTTACCGCCGTGAGAGGGCGGCGTACTAGGCCGCTATACGATGGGGCCGGTTACGCATCGCCTTAGAGTATGACACCAAAAAGCCTGGCACGCCAAACGATTAGGCGAACACCTGAAGGGCCAGTGGGCGCACCTCTACCTGAACGGGAAGAGCGCTCATTCGCTCCCCGTCCGCGTAGGCAACAACGCCTCTGGCATCAACGCGAACCGATGCTCCGCGCTGAATGATTACCCTCGGATCGGTGACGTGTGTGCCCTTAAAAACTCGGGGGTATATCCGCAAAAACTCGAGGCGACCCAGTGGCTTCAGCAACAACACATCCACCAGGCCATCCACCAGGCTCGCCTCTGGGGTGACCTTCATGCCACCGCCAAAACTTTGGGAGTTTGCCACCGCAACCAACAGATAGTTGCCCGAGAAATCCTTCCCATCAATGGTGACCTCATACGACAGCGGCGTGAGCTTCCACAACTCGATCAAGAGCGCCACCGTGTAACGGTGGCGGCCCTTCGGGAACTTAATCGCGTTGGCCCGTTCGTTGACGATGGCATCGAAACCAGCGGAGAGCACGCAGACATAAGCGGTTTCCATGGCATCTGGCCCCCTGGAGATTCCCACATCAATGCGCTGGGGCTTCTGGCCCAGAGCCCGAAGAAAGTGCTCAATGGCAAGAGGGATTGACCGCAGTGGAATACCGAGGTGCCTGGCTAAATCATTACCTGTGCCAGCAGGAATAACTCCCAGCGGAACGCCCGCGTGGCTGGCGAGGTCAACACCCAGATGGGCCATCCCATCCCCGCCCACCACAACCAGCACAGAATCTTTGCGCAAAGCCGCACGGGTCTTCGCGCGCAGATCGGCGTAACTTCCCTCTTGAACGCCCACCACGTCGTGTCCGGCAGCGACCAGTGCCTCGACGACTAACTGACCGGCACCCTGGTTCTTCCCAAACGACGCCTGGGGATTAATAGCAACGACTAGATGCCGCGCTGTCTTCGGTGACATAGTCACTCATTATGGCCCCAATTGTGTGCACCCGCGGGAGCTCTAAGGCAATAGATCAATCATGTGAGGTCGTGCTTTCATCGCGTGGATGATGAGTTGATTTCCGCTGTCAAAAGTCAAGACCACCGTCTCGAGTAGGCGCCCTCCAGGGTCAAACCCGAGACGCAACTGGCGCTGCGGTGAGTCCTCGTCGAGATCCGCGACCCAGATTGGATGCGTTGGCGCATGAACCGAATCCTCAGGCTTTATGCCGTGCCGAAGAGCCGACTCGTGGACATTCACGCGGCCGATTCAGAGAGAGCCTGACGAATTACGTCAGACCTAGATTTCCCCTCGCGCTGCGCACGTTCGTCGAGAGCGGCAATTTCGTCCGCGGTGAGTCTCAGAGCGACAATCTGGGAGGGTTCCGCGGCTCGTCCCGGCCTGCCCCTCTTCTTCAGCTCAGTGACTTCGTAGCCGGCTTCAGCCTCCGCTGCCCACAGGGCAATCTGCTCTTCGGTCACCTCGGAGCCATTGATTTTTTCTTTTCGAGCCACGCCATTAATGTATAACGAAATTATGGCGAGGGCAAGGGAATTTTCGAAAAAGAAACTTGCTGGGGTGCCTGGACTCGAACCAAGAACAACTGAACCAGAATCAGCCGTGTTGCCAATTACACCACACCCCACCGCAACGGAAACTAGCCCCGTTGCAGACCCGACATACTCTAGCGCACCCCTAGAGGATGGCGCGAAGAGCGCACAATCGATGAAGGCTCGAGTCTTTGCCGAGCACCTCCATTGACTCAAACAGGGGCGGGCTCACCCGCGCTCCCGAGATTCCCACGCGAAGCGGCCCAAAGGCGTGACGGGGCGAGATGCCCAGGGAGTCAACAAGCACCTCCCGCAGGGTCGTCTCTAGGGTTGCTGTCGTCCAATCCTCCACGGGCTCCAGGGCAGCAATCGCTGCGTCGAGAACAGTAGCGGCCTGGTCCCCCAAGGTGGACCGGGCCTCATCAGCAATGACGAGGCGGTCATCGGCGGTAAACAAGAAGGCGATCATGGGTGGCACTTCGCCCAGCAGTGCAACGCGCTCCTGGACGTGGGGCAAAATTCCCTCGAGGATCGCAAGGTCCCTGGCATCGGGCGACTCTCCCACAACCCCAGCCTTGTGGAGATAGGGAAGGCAACGCGTGGCGAAGTCTTCTGCGCCCAGCGCTCGAATGTGATCGCCGTTGATGGCCTCGGCCTTCTTCACATCAAAGCGCGCAGGGTTGGGGTTCACATCCACCACATCGAAAGCTTCAATCATTTCCTGCATGCTAAACACGTCGCGGTCAGCTGCGAGTGACCAACCCAGCAGGGACAGATAGTTGAGCAGGCCCTCGGGGATGAAGCCCCGGTCACGGTGGTGGAAAAGATTTGATTCGGGGTCACGCTTGGAGAGCTTCTTATTGCCCTCCCCCATCACGTAGGGGAGGTGGCCAAACCGTGGGATGTGACTGGTGATGCCCACATCAATAAGCGCTCGATACAGGGCAATCTGTCGTGGCGTTGACGACAATAGGTCCTCACCGCGCAACACGTGGGTCACCCCCATGAGGGCATCATCCACGGGGTTCACAAAGGTGTAGAGGGCTTGGCCCCCAGCGCGGACGGCAACAAAGTCCGTCGTTGCCCCAGCGGGGAAGTTGACGTCACCTCGAACAAGGTCATCGAAACTCAGGTCACCTTCTGGGACGCGCAGTCGCAGTGCTGGCTCTCGACCTTCTGCCCGGTAGGCCTGCTTCTGCTCCTCGGTCAAATCACGCTCGTGATTGTCATAGCCCTGCTTGGGGTCGCGACCCATGGCTTCGTTGCGAGCGGTCATCTCCTCTGCGGTGACATAGCTCTCATAGAGGTGGCCTGAGGCCAAGAGAGTGGCAATCACACCCTGATAGATCTCGCCCCGCTGTGACTGACGGTAGGGCTCGTGCGGGCCACCGACTTCAACGCCCTCATCCCAGGTGAGTCCCAACCAGCCCAGCGCATCAAGGAGTTGGTGATAGCTCTCTTCGCTATCGCGCTCCTGATCAGTGTCTTCAATACGAAACACGAAGGTTCCGCCCGTGTGTCTGGCGTAGGCCCAGTTGAAGAGCGCGGTGCGGACAAGTCCCACGTGTGGGGTCCCCGTGGGAGAGGGGCAAAAGCGCACTCGCACATCCGCGCCGGTGGCCTTGGAGAAGAAGTCAGTCATCAGCACCCCAGTCTAGGAGGCCTAAATGTCAAAGGTCGGAACCTCGCCAGCGGCGCTAACCGGTGAGGTGACATGGCGTCTGGTCGCTAACACTCTGACCACCACTGCCGCCACCAGCACAAGAGCCACAAAGGACAAACCGTCATAGCCGAGGAAGGCGAGCGCAACTCCCGCCAGCGCGCCACCGGCAGCGCCCGAACCGCTCATCACCAGGTCAGAGATTCCCTGAACCTTGGGTCTGCGGGCAATCGAGGTCGACTCTGTCAGCAAAGTGGACCCGGCAACGGTGGCGGCGCTCCACCCCAGGCCCAGCAATACGAGCCCCGCAACAACAGCCATCTCGTTCTCAGAGCCGAAGCCGGTGAACAGCAAACTGGCCACCAGAATCACCTGGCCCACCAGGATGGTGGAAATCCGACCGAGTCGGTCCGACATCACACCAAAGACCGGGGCGAGCGCATACATTCCAGCAATGTGAAGGCTGATCGTGAAGCCGACAATCGCCAGGGATGCGCCGTGGTGAACAAGGTGAACCGGCGTCATTGCCATCACGGCCACCATGGTTGCGTGGGAGAGCGCAATCGAAAGAATCGCGGTCCGCATCATGATGCGGTTGTCCTTCACATCCGCAGCGCCAGGCTTGCCAGCGCGAGCTGCACTGGCCGCGCGCTCCTGGGCCAGCAACAGCGGGTCGGGTCGAAGCGCCACAAAGTAGAGGATGGCGGCACTGGCCTGCGCAATCGTGGTCAACACGAAGGGGCCAGAGAGTTCGGGTAACCCGAGCAGGCCGCCCAGGAATTCACCCGGCGTGATGAGGTTTGGTCCAGACACAGCGCCCACCGTGGTCGCCCACACCACAAGAGACAAGTCGCGGCCCCGGGTTTTTGGGTCAGCAAGGTCGGTAGCGGCAAAGCGGGACTGAAGGTTCACAGCCGTTCCCACGCCCACCAGAGAAAGACCGGGGAGCAAAAGGAACACAGTTCCGAGGATGCTCGCAATGATGGTGACGACACCACCAAGAGAGGCGAGCAGTGCGCCGGTAGTCAGTGACACCGAGCGCCCCTTGCGGGCTGCGAGCCGGGACAGCGGAACAGCGGCGAGGGCAGCCCCCAAAGTCGCAGAGGTTGCAGCGAGGCCTGAAAACCCATCGGAGCCGGCAAGTCGGCCGACCATGATGGCACCAACGGCAAGCGTTGCCCCCATGCCCAAACCGGCCATTACCTGGCCGAGCATCAAGACTGTTCGGACCCGGCGCTGAAGTGCAGGAATTGAAATATTAGAAGTCGCGGTCATCACGATTCCTTGCGGGGTTAGAGAGCGTGCCCAACCCCTCAATCGTGATGTCGATGGTTTGGCCATCCACAAATCCACCAAGACCAGACGGGGTTCCGGTGCAAATCACGTCGCCTGGCAACAGAGTCCACACATCAGAACAGAACGCGATGATTTCTGGGATGGAGTGGAGAAGGTCTTTGGTGTTGCCTTTGCGGCGGAGCTCACCATCCACAAAGGTCTCGATCTCCAGATTGAAGGGATCAATCTCGGTGTCGACATAGGGTCCCAGGGGGCAGAAGGTGTCATACCCCTTAGCTCTGGCCCACTGACCATCAGCAAACATCACATCGCGGGCAGAGACATCATTGGCAATCGTGAACCCAAAGACCACGTCCCGCCAATCTTCGGCCTTGACGCGCTTCGCGATAGAGCCAATGACAATGGCAAGTTCGCCTTCGTGGACGATGCGGCCCTCGACCGGAGGAATGATGATGGGGTCCCCTGGCCCAATTACTGCGGTGTTGGGCTTCAAGAAAATCAGCGGGTTCTCTGGTCCATCGTGGTTCATGTCCTGGACGTGCTCGGCATAGTTCATCCCCACACAGATCACTTTGGACCGAGGGATCACGGGCGCCAGAATCCTCACGGACTCCTCAGGAACCCGAACCTCGGTGGGATTAATGCCGTGATAGAGAGGATCGCCAGCCAAGACGACGAATTCGTCGCCATCGAGAATCCCGTACTGGGGTTCTCCCTCGGACTGACTGAACCTCGCGACCTTCATAGCTTTAGCGTAGCGAGTGAGGGCTAGGCGTTTTGGTCCTGCTTCTTGAGCCTCGAGGTGAGTCGCGCACGCAGGTTTTGGTCAAGCTCGACCTTGCGAATGCGCACGATTTCCGGTGTCACTTCAACGCACTCATCTTCACGAGCGAACTCCAAGGACTCTTCCAACGACAGCTCGCGCGGTGGGGTGAGACGCTCGAGCTCTTCGGCATTCGAAGAGCGAATGTTGTTGAGCTTCTTCTCCTTGGTGATGTTCACATCCATGTCATCAGCCCTCGAGTTCTCTCCCACGACCATGCCTTCATAGACAGCCTCGGTGGGCTTCACAAAGAACGACATGCGCTCTTGGAGGGTCATCATGGCGTTGGTGGTGACCACACCGGTGCGATCAGCAACGATGGAGCCCGAGTTCCGGGTAACGATTGGTCCTGCCCAGGCGGCGAACCCTGCAGAAATAGCGTTGGCGATTCCTTGACCCCTGGTCAAGGTGAGGAAGTCGGTCCTAAAACCAATCAAGCCCCTGGAGGGAACGGTGAACTCCATGCGAACCCAGCCGGTGCCGTGGTTCGACATAGTGTCCATGCGGCCTTTCCTAGATGCGAGAAGCTGAGTAATGGCACCCACGAAGTCTTCAGGGGCGTCAATCGTCAAGGCTTCAAAAGGCTCGTGAGTCTGGCCATCCACCTTCTTGGTGACAACCTGGGGCTTGCCCACCGTCAACTCAAAACCTTCACGGCGCATGTTCTCCACGAGGATTGCCAAAGCCAACTCGCCTCGGCCTTGAACCTCCCAGGCATCGGGACGTCCAACATCAACAACACGGATGGACACGTTTCCAATGAGCTCACGATCGAGACGGTCCTTGACCATACGCGCAGTGAGCTTGTGTCCCTTGACCACGCCCGCCAAGGGCGAGGTGTTGGTGCCAATGGTCATCGAGATCGCTGGCTCATCGACCGTGATGGCCGGCAGAGGCCTCACATCATTGGGGTCAGCGATGGTTTCGCCAATCGTGATCTCTTCGATGCCCGCAACTGCGCAGATATCCCCGGCGGTGGCCTTCTCGGCGGGGTAACGCTCGAGGGCTCTGGTCTTCAAAAGCTCAGTGATGCGGACGTTCTGGACTGTTCCGTCGTGGCGGACCCAGGCAACGGTCTGCCCCTTGGTCAATTCGCCGTGGAATATACGCAGCAGCGCGATACGGCCCAGGAACGGTGAGGCATCCAAGTTGGTGACGTGGGCCTGCAGGGGGTGCTCGTCATCAAAGTGGGGTGGCGGAATGTGGGCAAGAATCGCGCCAAACAGCGGCTCTAAATCAGCGTTGTCCGGCAAGGAACCGTTAGCCGGCTGGTTCAGGCTCGCAGCACCCTCGCGGCCCGACGCATAGATGATGGGCAACTCAAGAAGAGCGTCAACATCAACATCGGGAACTTCATCGGCCAGGTCCGAGGCAAGACCCAGCAGCAAATCCTGTGTTTCGTGAACGACAGCGTCAATGCGGGAGTCGGGTCGGTCTGTCTTGTTGACCACCAGGATTACCGGCAATTTGGCGGCAAGCGCCTTGCGCAACACAAAACGTGTTTGAGGCAGCGGGCCCTCGCTGGCGTCCACCAGCAGAACAACGCCATCGACCATGCTGAGGCCTCGTTCGACCTCACCACCGAAGTCAGCGTGGCCCGGGGTGTCAATCACGTTGATCGTGATGTCTTTGCCACCCGAGTGGGGGCCGTTGTAGGTAACGGCGGTGTTCTTGGCAAGAATCGTGATGCCTTTTTCTTTTTCCAGGTCACCAGAGTCCATGGCACGATCCGCAGCAGCCGCGTGAGCAGAGAAGGACCCAGTCTGGGTCAACATGGCATCAACCAGGGTTGTCTTACCGTGGTCAACGTGGGCGACGATGGCGACATTGCGCACGTCATCGCGGGTGGCTAACGCCATGAGAACTTCCTTTGCATTACTGGGCGTGGAGGATGCAGAAACGATCTCCATCGAGCCCTGCTCCCCCATCCTACCCGGCACACAGCGTGGCGCCCTAGCATGGGGCCATGGCACGAAATGCAGCCCTCGCATCGCACGTCCTGATTTATGACGGCGACTGCGCTTTTTGCACCTTGTGGGTGAACCGTTTGCGCTCCTGGTTGCCTGCTTTCCCCGAAACCAAGACATCTCAGAGCGTCTCTCTCGATGATTACGCACTGAGTGCCGATGATGTGGCGAAGTATGCCTGGTACGTCACACGGACCCACCAGTATGCAGGCCACTTGGCCGCAAGCGCGCTCCTGCGAGCACAACCCGTGCTGGGGCTTCGCCTACTGGGTGTCCTCATCGCAACACCGCCGATTTCGTGGATTGCAGCCCTGGTCTATTCCTTTGTTTCCCGATTCCGACACACACTGCCCGGTGGAACACCGAGCTGTGACCCGGCACTGCCACAGAAGTAGCTCGTGAGTCACGCGCGCCTCCGTCTCGAGGTTCTTCTGATCCTGGGGCTAAGCCTCGGGATGAGTTCGCTCTATTCGATTGTTAGCATCTCTGTCCGGCTCTCCCGCGAAGTAGCGCTCTCTGAGCAGACGGCCACCCTGAATCGCTCACTGAGCGAATTCGAGTGGGCAGATTTCATCTACCAAATCTTGGGCATTGTGTCCTCCCTGGTTCCGGTTGCCCTGGTGATGTATTTACTGTGGCAGGCCCAACCTCCTCGCTTCGCGGCGCTTGGCATCGATGCCACCAGGCCGGGCCGGGATATGGCCTGGGGATTTGGGCTGGCTGCGCTGATCGGAATCCCCGGTCTTGGGCTTTATCTCTTGGGGCGGGAGCTTGGCCTCACGGTCACCGTGGTGCCGAGCGCTTTGGATGAGTACTGGTGGAGCATTCCCATGCTGGTTCTCTTGGCGCTTCGGGCGGGACTTGTGGAAGAGATCATTGCGGTGGGATACCTGTTCAATCGCCTGCGCCTGCTCCACGTCCCCGTCATCGGAATCATTGTCATTCAGGCCTTCTTGAGGGCGACGTATCACCTCTATCAGGGCTTCGGGGCGTTCCTCGGCAACTTCGTCATGGGCCTGGTCTTTGGCTATTGGTATGCGAAAACCGGTCGCTTGGCGCCCCTCATTGCCGCCCACACCCTGATTGATGTGGTGGCTTTTGTGGGATATCCCGTGGCTGTGGATTCTTTCCCGGAAATTCTCGGGAACGTGGGTTAGGTTGTTCCCTCGTGACTAATCTCGACGTTGGCCAGCGCGCCCCCGACTTCACTGTGCCAGGAATTACGATGGTGAATGGTGAGCCAGTGAAGGCTCACTTCACCCTCTCCGAGCGACGTGGCCACCCGGTCATTCTTGCGTTCTACCCCGCTGATAACTCTCCCGGGTGCACCGCACAGCTCTGCAGTTACCAGGACGAATTGGATGGATTTAGAGAACTCGGCGCTGAGGTGTGGGGTATCTCACGGCAGGCCACAGGCAGCCACGAAAAGTTTGCCCGCACCAAGCGTCTCGGCTTCCCTCTTCTTTCCGATGAAAAAGGGGATGTTGTGCAGGCCTACGGCGTCTCCCTCATGGGGGTTGGCATCCGGCGCAGCATTTTCATCATCGACGCCGAGGGCATGATTGCCTGGAAGCACGTCGCCCTGGTGGGTGTTACCTTCCAGAGTGCCGAAACACTGAAGCGCGAACTCCAGAAGCTCTAGGCAAAAGCCTCAATCGGTGGGCACGCGCACACCAGGTTCCGATCACCAAACGCCTGGTCGACGCGGCGCACTGGTACCCAGTACTTACTGGCGACGGCAGGTGCCGCAGCCAGCGATTCACGGCTGTGGTCCCCTCCTGCACGACGACGCATTTCGGCGGGATAGGCAGCGATTTCGCGGGAGTAGGGGTGAGCCCATTCGCTGCTGGTCACGCTTGAGGCTGTGTGTGGGGCGTTACAGAGCGGGTTGTCCTCCGCTGGCCAGACGCCTGCTTGGACCTGGCGAGTTTCTTCGCGAATCGCGATCATCGCGTCGATGAAGCGCTCGATCTCTCCCAAGTCTTCACTCTCGGTGGGTTCAATCATGAGGGTGCCAGGAACAGGGAACGACATCGTGGGGGCGTGGAAGCCATAGTCCACGAGGCGCTTGGCGATGTCGTCGTTAGAGATTCCGGTCTCCGCGGTGATGGGACGAATGTCGATAACCGCTTCGTGAGCGATCAGCCCATTGTCGCCGGTGTAGAGGACGGGGTAGTGCTCGCGCAGTCTCGCTGCGATGTAGTTGGCAGCGAGCACTGCCGAGGCAGTCGCGCGAGCCAGACCATCGGGGCCCATCATCCGCACATAGGCCCAGGGAATGGGCAAAATGCTGGGGCTTCCATAGGGAGCGGCCGACACGGGGGCACCCGTGTGAGCGATGGTTCCAGTGGCCTCTGTGACCTGGTCAAAGGGTGGGTGAACAGCCATTTGGGCAAAGGGGTGACCGGGCAAGAAGGGCGCTAAGTGCGCCTTGGCACCTACCGGACCGACACCGGGCCCGCCACCACCGTGGGGGATGCAGAAGGTCTTGTGCAGATTGAGGTGCGATACGTCACCACCGATGTCGCCGTAGCGGGCGTAGCCCACCAGCGCGTTCAGGTTGGCGCCATCGATGTAGACCTGACCGCCAGCCTCATGAACAGCGTCGGTGATGTCGCGAATACCCGGTTCATACACACCGTGCGTTGAGGGGTAGGTCACCATGAGCGCTGCCAGATTGTCGCGGTGCTCTGCAATCTTTTCCTTCACGTCATCAATGTCGACGTCACCGCGGTCGTTACACGAGACCACCACAACCTGCATGCCTGCCAACACAGCGCTTGCTGCGTTGGTGCCGTGGGCACTCGAGGGAATCAAACAGACCGTGCGGTGGGTGTCGCCGCGGGACAGGTGGTAGCCGCGAATAGCGAGCAGGCCGGCGTACTCGCCTTGGCTGCCGGCGTTCGGCTGCAAAGAAATCGAGTCATAGCCGGTGAGCTCAGCCAGCCACTGCTCCAGGTGGGACATCAAGATCATGTATCCCTGGGTGTCCTCCAGTGGGGCGAAGGGGTGCAGGCCACCAAATTCTTTCCAGGTGACAGCTTCCATCTCCGTCGCGGAGTTGAGCTTCATGGTGCAACTGCCCAGTGGAATCATGCCGCGATCCAGCGCGTAGTCCTTATCGGAGAGCGACTTGAGATAGCGCATCATGGAAGTTTCAGAACGGTGCGTGTGGAAGACCGGGTGGTCCAAGTACCCGCTCGTGCGCACCAGAGCCTTGGGAAGCGCCATCGAGCCCGATGCCCCCAGGTAGTCACCCAGCTCAAAAGTTTCAGCCAGAGCCTGTTCCAGAGAACCCTTCAACAAGCCAGTGTTCTCACCAACCGTGGTTTCATCCAAGGAGAGCGAAATAGTGTCCACATCCACCAAGTGGATGAGTAGGTCATTCGCTGCTGCCTTGGCAACAACCGATGCGGCCTTCCCAGGGAAGCGCACCTGAAGAGTGTCGAAGAATTCAGAGTGCACAACATCGTGGCCGGCTGCAACCAAAGCGTCACGAAGACCAGCGGTCTTCTCAGCGACACCCTTGGCGATTGCCTTCAGGCCATCGGGGCCGTGATAGACGGCAAACATGCCGGCCATCACTGCGAGGAGCACCTGAGCGGTGCAGATGTTGCTGGTCGCCTTGTCGCGACGGATGTGCTGTTCTCTGGTCTGCAAAGTCAGGCGGTAGGCGGGGTTGCCATCGGCGTCTTTCGAGACACCAATCAGGCGACCCGGCATTTGACGCTCGAGGCCATCGCGCACAGCCAGGTAACCAGCGTGCGGGCCACCAAAGCCCAAAGGAATACCAAAGCGCTGCGAGGTGCCCACAGCAATGTCAGCGCCGAACTCACCGGGCGAGCGCAGCACCGTGAGCGCCAACAAATCAGCGGCGACCACGGCGAGGCCGCCGTGGGCATGCGTCTGTGCGATGGCATCAGTGGGGTCAATGATCCGGCCAGAAGCACCCGGGTACTGAACAAAAACACCAAAACATTCCGGCAACGGGGAGGTGAAGTCGCTCTCGAGCAGTTCGATTCCGAGTGGTTCAGCGCGCCCCGCCAAAACGGCCTTTGTCTGTGGCAGCGCATCGGCGTCAATCACGAAGACCGAGCTTTCCTGACCAGAGACACGACGAGCCAACAGCATGGCTTCAGCAACGGCGGTGGCCTCGTCCAGCATGGAGGCGTTAGCGGTGGCCATGCCAGTGAGATCAGCGACCATCGTTTGGAAGTTCAAGAGGGCTTCCAAACGCCCCTGCGAAATCTCTGGCTGGTAGGGCGTGTATGCCGTGTACCAACTGGGGTTCTCAAGCACGTTGCGCTTGATCACACTGGGCGTGTGCGTGCCGTAGTAGCCAAGACCAATCAAGGACCTGCGCACCGTGTTGGCGTTTGCAAGCTCGCGCAGTTCGGCAAGCGCTTCAGCTTCACTGGCTGCGGGAGGAATAACCGATCGCGCAATCTCCACCATCCGCAGGTGCCCAGGAACGGCGGCACTCATCAGATCCTCGAGGCTGTCATACCCGAGGACATTGAGCATCAAAGCCTGGGCATCAGCATCGGTTCCGATGTGGCGGGTGGAGAAAGCGCTGGTCATCTCTTTAGGCTCCAATCAGTGCGCGGTAAGCAGCGGCATCCAAAAGCTCGGGCATAGCGGCGAAGCGCACCTTGATGAGCCACCCAGCGCCGTAAGGGTCAGCGTTGACGGTGTCGGGGCTGGCCACCACAGAATCGTTCGCTTCAACAACTTCACCGGCGACCGGGGCGAAGATTTCTCCCACGGACTTGGTGGATTCAACTTCGCCGACAATCGCTCCTTCGCGAATGGTGTCGCCAACGCCGGGCAGTGCCACAAACACCACGTCACCGAGTGCGTCGGCGGCGTGCTGGGTGATTCCGATCGTGGCAACATCGCCATCGACCTTCACCCATTCGTGTTCTGCTGTGTAGGAGAGAGTCTCTGGAACAGCGCTCATGATGTTTCCTTCTTTCTGGAATAAAACGGCAGTTTCGTAACAGTAACGGGCAAGTTCTGGCCTCGCACATCCACAGCAAGCTCGGTGCCAGGCTCGCTCATATCAGCGTCCACATACGCCATAGCGATGGGGTAGCCCAGTGTGGGCGAGAGCGCGCCAGAGGTAATGTGTCCCAGCACAACCTCTCCACCCGCGCTCACTACCGGGTAGTCAGCGCGGGGAGCTCTGCGGCCTTCAGCCACCAAACCGACCAGTACGCGGGTGGGCTCTGGCGCACCAGAGAGAGCACTCTGAGCAACAAAGCGTTCCTTGCTGTGATCAACAACCCGGGCCATTCCGGCACTTGCTGGGGTGGTTTCCAGGGTGAGCTCGTGGCCATAGAGCGGCATTCCTGCCTCGAGGCGCAGGGTGTCGCGGCATGCCAGGCCACAGAGCGTGAGCTCGTGGGCTTGCCCAGCTTCGAGCAAATCTTTCCAGAGGGCCAGCGCCTGGAGCACTGGGACATAGAGCTCAAAGCCGTCCTCGCCGGTATAGCCGGTGCGGGCAATCCAGCCGGGACCACCGGCAAGGGTTGCACCAAGAATCCGGTAGTAGCGAAGCTCTTCCAAGGAGTCAGCGGGCTCAACACTGCCCGTGGCCTCAAGAATGGCAAGAGCGCGTGGGCCCTGAACGGCAAGAAGCACCCAGTCATCACTGACATCGGCGACCACAACGTCGAAGCCCGCTGTGCGAGAAGACAACGCCTCGACCGCGGGGTAACGGTTAGAGGCGTTAGCCACAATCAGATAGTGATCGTCATCGATTCGATAGACGATCAAGTCGTCGATGATGCCGCCACTCTCGGCGAGCAGCAACGAGTACTTGGCCTGTCCGTGCTCGAGTGCGGAGAGAGTGTTGCTGAGCGCATAGTCGAGGAAGGCGCCAGCGTCTGGGCCATTGATCTCGATTTCTGCCATGTGGGAGAGGTCAAAAAGCCCAGCGGACTGGCGCACCGCGTGGTGTTCAGCCAAGTCGGAGGTGTAGCGCACCGGCATATCCCAACCGGCAAAGTCAGTAAAGCTCGCGCCGGCAGCCTCGTGCTGCGCGTGCAACGCAGTGAGTGTGCTTGTCACCTGGCCCCCAGAGTCATAAGCGGAAGTGTGTTCTTCCGTGACTCCCCCTCTGTCATTGGCCTGAGAGTTTCACGCCC
>JBIIFP010000042.1:0-10418 GCA_044237205.1 Pontimonas sp.
CTTGCGCCCCACTGAAGTGGATGCCCTGGTTGGTGACTCGAGCCACGCTCGGGCCGTGACCGGTTGGGAGCCCAAGGTCATGACTCCCGAGCTTGCCCGGATCATGGTCGATGCGGATGTAAAGATTCTGGAGTCTGCTGGTGTGCAGTGGATCGATCGCCCCAACAATGGCTGACACGTCTGAAGAAACCGGCAATCGCCCCGAGCGGCCGACCGACTTCCTAAGTCTGCTGAAAATCGCGGGGGTCTCCTGGTCGCTGTTGACGGCGAAGGAAAAGCCATTTTTCCTCATTCGAGTTGTTGTTCGCTTGGCACTTAACGGCCTCGACGTTGTTGCTGTGGCGCTAATGGGTCTCTTAGGCGCCATTACAGCTACCGGCCTGTCGGGTCAGAATCTTGAGATTTTTGGCTACCAAATCCCGTCCCCGACCGCCACGA
This sequence comes from Pontimonas sp., assembly GCA_044237205.1. Lineage (GTDB taxonomy): Bacteria > Actinomycetota > Actinomycetes > Actinomycetales > Microbacteriaceae > Pontimonas. The sequence goes on from JBIIFP010000042.1 coordinate 439, forward strand.
ACGTCATTATTCTTGTAGCGCTGGTTGCTTTCTTGTTCATTCTCAAGGGTGGGCTCGGAATTATCTTCCAGCGTTGGACTGCGATATTCCTTGCCGGGGTGGAGATCAAGAACTCTGTCAAGATCACCCGCTATTTGTTTAGCGGATCGCTTCAACGGGTCAAGAAATACTCCCGACCTGAAATTACTTTCCTGGTGGAGAGATCCACGAATGCTACGTTCTCTGGTGTTCTCGGGTCAATGACAACGCTAGCCATCGAGGGCACGCTGTTTATCTCGATATTTGTTCTCTTCATTCTTGTTGATTGGGTCGCAGCACTAGCGATTGCGGCGTATTTCGCTGTCTTGGTCTCCATCCTCCAGCTCGCCACTGCTCAGAGGTACCTGTCCTCAGGGCGAAACCTCATGAAAGCGTCCGTAGATACTGGCGGCTCTATCCTTGAGATGGTCGATGGATTCCGGGAAATCGCAGTGCTCTCAAAGCAGGACTTCTTCTTGACGAGGTTCGTTGAGGCCAAGAAGCTTTCTGCTCGCACGGGTGTCAGGTTACAAATTCTCAAGAGCATTCCCCGTTATATCGCTGAGGCAGGGCTAATTCTCGGCGCGCTTGGCTTTACGATTTGGCAGTTGAGCCAAGGGACCCTGGCCGAGGGCCTTTTTGCCCTCGGGATTTTTCTATCGGGCTCGTTCCGCATGATGGGCGCGATTCTCCCTCTGCAAGCCCTATGGAACGAGTTGCGGATCATGCAGAAGTGGGTTGAGATGGCCCAGCAAATCCTCGTCCTGTTGAGGGACACTCCTGAACTGCTTGATGCTGATATTTTCTCTAACACGGGCCGCCTGCCAGAGCGCAGTGTTGCCTACCAAGGCCAGGGTGGTTTGCCGGTCGAGCTTAAGAACGTTGTTTTTCATCACGCGGGAACGTCCTCTCCGACAATCAAGAAAGCCTCGCTAGACATTGCTCCCGGCGCCTACGTCGCAATCGTGGGTCCCTCCGGGGCTGGCAAGACAACCCTGGTTGATTTGCTCCTTGGGTTATACGACCCTGACAAAGGTTCCGTGCGAGTTGGCGGCGAGGACCCACGTGCGCTCCGAGAGCATTCTCCTGGCCTGCTCTCTTACGTTCCACAACGCCCGGGGCTGGTGAGCGGAACGCTCGCGAACAACGTGGCGCTCGGCGTCCCAGACGACGAAATTGATGAGAAAGCGGTTCGCGAGTCCCTTCGTAAAGCCCAACTGCTGGACTTTGTGGACACGCTCCCAGAAGGGATTCACTCGTCGCTTGGTCCTCACTCTGACTCCTTGAGCGGGGGCCAGATTCAGCGTCTCGGTTTTGCTCGTGCCCTGTATACCAACCCTCGCCTGATCATCTTGGACGAAGCAACCAGCGCTCTTGATGCTGCTACCGAGGCCAGCGTGGCATCGAGCATCAAGAACGTCGGGGGTGAAACCACCGTCATCGTGATTGCCCACAGGCTCTCAACAATCCAAGATGCGGACCAAGTGCATGTGATGGACGGTGGGAAAATCATCGCGAGCGGAACCTTCACTGAAATCAGAAAAACGGTTCCGATGGTTGAGGAATACGTTCAGTTGATGTCTTTCCGTGATGAGTAATCGGGACCTTTCCTTCCCGCTCTTGGAGCACTCTCTTGACCGTCTCGTGGTGTTGACTTCTGCGACATCGACCAACTCAGAGGTCAAGGCCTTTCTGAATGACCGGAACGTTGTCGCCGTTGTCACAGACAACCAGACCGATGGGCGCGGTCGTCTGGGTCGTGCGTGGGTCGTCAAACGGGGCGAATCGATTGCTCTGAGTGTCGCACTCCCCTGGAGTGTTGGTGACCAAGAAAGCAGTGGATCGTGGGTTCCGCTGATTGCTGGGGCAAGTTTGGTGGGGGTATTGCAGGACCATGGGCTGGCCGAGGCCAGCCTCAAGTGGCCCAACGATGTTGTCCTTGGTGAGAAAAAGCTGGCCGGCATTCTCTGTGAATTCGTGCCATCAGGCTGGGTCATCGTGGGGCTTGGGCTCAACATTGATTTCCCTGTGGGTGCACCGCCAAGCCCTCGTGCCACCGGACTTTTTCACCATCTCTCCGCTGCGGAGGGCCTTGTCGATTCCGTTCTTGCCGGATTCGTCACGGAGCTGCGTGACTGGGTTGACGATGTGCGCACGCGTCTGTCGCACGACAACGTGGGTCGAGTCTCATCAGTGATGGGCACCCTCGGTCGCTCTGTGGAGGTTCAGGAACCCTCGGGCGATACCTGGAGGGGCGAAGCTCAGGGGCTTGATCACGCCGGTCACCTGCTGGTGATGCCAGAGGGCCAGTCGGAATTGCGAGTGGTGGCCGCTTCTGACATTGAACACCTTTACCAATAGGCTCAGATAGTGACTGTGGTGGGGGTTATTGGCGGCGGCCAACTAGCGCGGATGATGATTCCGGCAGCAATTAACCTGGGGCTTGAGCTCAGAGTGTTTGCCGAAGCCGAGGGCTCGTCCGCGAAGCTCGGGGCCAGCCATGTGGGTGATTTCACTGACCTCAAGGAACTCGTCGCTTTTGCCGAAGGCGTTGACGTCATCACCTTCGACCACGAACACGTGCCACTGGATCACCTGCGTCACCTGCACCAGTCGGGAACGGCGATATTTCCTCCCCCAGCGGCCTTGGCCCTTACCCACGACAAGACGGTCATGCGCCAAGCTCTTGCGGATGCTGGCCTCCCACAACCCATGTGGGCGGTTGCCACCGCTGCCACGATTGACGACGCGCTTGCCCAAGTTGGCGGGCTCCCCTGCATCGCCAAACTTCCGGTTGGCGGTTACGACGGCAAAGGCGTCCGCGTCGTCGAGACAGCCGATCAATTGAGCGATTGGTTGGACCTGGGTCCAGTGCTTCTTGAAGAGCGTGTGGAATTTGTGAGGGAGCTAGCTCAGCTGAGTGCCAGGAGGCCCTCCGGGGAGTTTGTGTCCTGGGTTCCAGTGGAGACAAGGCAGCACGGCGGCGTGTGCGCTCAGGTGCTCTCTCCTGCGCCTGGCCTTTCGGAGGCGCTAGTGGCGCAAGCCCAGAGCATTGCGACCACGATCGCCCAGACCTTTGATGTTGTCGGAGTTTTGGCTGTCGAACTTTTTGAGACCCGAGATGGCCGACTGCTCGTCAACGAGCTTGCCATGCGCCCCCACAATTCGGGCCATGTGCTGACTGAACAGTCGGTGACAAGCCAGTTCGAGCAGCACCTGCGAGCAGTCGCTGACTATCCTCTGGGCTCGACTGCTTTGCGCAATCCCCACGGTGTGATGATCAATGTTTTCTCAGACGCAAGCATGGAGCGGTTTCGTGCGGCGGCTGAACACACGCCCGACATCAAGTTCCACTCGTATCAAAAGGCCGCGCGCGCTGGCCGCAAAGCGGGACACCTTGTTTTGACCGGCAGTGATGCGGATGACATTTTTGCGAGGGCCATGACAGCATGGGAGTTGCTGGAATCCAGAAAGGCAGACTCATGAGTGCACGCGTTGCCGTGGTGATGGGCTCGGATTCTGATTGGCCCGTCATGAAAGCCGCAACTGATGTTCTCGAGGAAGCTGGTGTTGAGTTCGTCGCGGATATCGTCTCCGCGCACCGCACCCCGGACAAGATGTTTGCGTTCGCGAAAGAGGCGCGCGCCGAGGGTTACCAGGTCATCATTGCTGGCGCGGGCGGTGCTGCTCATTTGCCCGGAATGATCGCATCAGCGACAACCCTTCCAGTTATTGGTGTGCCAATTGCTCTGAAGCAACTCGATGGCATGGATTCGCTGCTCTCGATTGTCCAAATGCCAAGTGGTGTCCCCGTCGCCACGGTCGGCATAGGGCAGGCCAAGAATGCTGGATTGCTGGCTCTTCGAATCTTGTCGACCACGGATGAGTCTGTTGCCAGCTGGCTAGAGAAGTTTTCCACCACTCAGCGCGACGCGGTCTTGGACAAAAAACTCGACTAAATGCGTCTAGCTCTCGTTTCGGTATTTGATCCGGGCAAGAACGGATCGAACCCCAAGGGCTAGGCGAAGCACCTGGTGCAGTGGCCAGTACACGGGCTTGTCATAGAGCCTGAAGAGAAAGCGCCTGGCGCTCTCGTGGTGAACTCTCACCATGTCGGCCATCCGGCTTTTTGTCGAGTGCCCTCCGGAGTGCTCTATTCGTGCGCTTGGCACATACAAGGAGCGCCATCCGGCGCGCTTCAGTCGAAAACAGAGATCAACGTCTTCGAGGAACATGAAGTACTCGGGGTCAAACCCGCCCACCTGGTCAAGAGCCTCCTTCTTGGCAACAAGGCATGAGCCGGATAACCAGTCGACGATGCGAACATCGTCGCCCTCGTAGACACCGAGGTACCTTTGCGTCCACGGATTCTTTTTCCATATTTCTCCAAGAATTGCATGGCCTATCCCCACCCGTACACCCGGGAACGCCCTGGCCGAGGGGTAGATGGAGCCATCGGGGTTTATCACCGCCGGGCCTGCGATTCCAGTTGTTGGATGAGCCAGCAAAGCGTCGACCACTCTCTGCAGTGTTTCTGGCTCAAAAGTGACGTCTGGATTACACATGACGATGACCGTGCAATCGGAGGGGAGCAACGAGACGCCTTCGTTGATGGCAGACCCGTAGCCCGGATTTTCGGGCCGGTGCTTGAGAGTCAGCTTGCCCTTGTAGAGCTTGGTCAGCCCTTCTGGGGCCTCCGGGGAGTTGTCAATCACCACCACCGATTGCGGTTTCAGCGTTGAGCGCGAGAGTGATGCAAAGAACGCCGGCCAGACGTCACTCGACTCAAACCCGACCGTGACCAGTCCGATTATTGGCTTACTCATGAGGCTTCCCCACCGCAAGAGTGTGTAGTTCGGCATCCCAGGCTTCATCTAGCGCCTCGCGCCAGTGCCGGGGGCTGGGCAGGCCGTGTTTCCGCCAGTTGTCGTGACCCAGAACTGACCATGCAGGTCTTGGCGCTGGGCGCACAAACGTTTCTGATGTGGTGGGAAGTACCCGCTCTGGGTCCCAGCCAGCCAGTTCGAAGAGCCTGCGGGCGAATTCCCACCATGAGGCTTGGCCGGCATTGGTTGCGTGGAAAACTCCGGAGGTGACCGATGATTCGAGCAGGGCACGGATCATTCGCGCGACATCCCGCGTCCACGTGGGCTGACCAATTTGGTCGGTGACCACCTGGAGGGTGTCTCGGGTCTGAGCCGCACCCAGGATCGTTGCGGGGAAGCTTGAACCCGGGTGCCCGTAGAGCCACGCGGTTCGCACGATAAGAGAGGCATCGGGCAGTGTTTCTCGGAGTAATCTCTCTCCGGCAAGCTTGGAGGCGCCGTAGGCGCTGACCGGATTTGTGGGTGAGTCTTCAGCGTAGGGGGAGCTTGCCGCCCCATCGAAGACGTAGTCAGTAGAAATGTGAATGACCCGTGCGCTCTTTGCTTTGGCGACTGTGGCGAGGTTCGCAACCCCGGTGGCGTTTGTGGCAAAAGCCGCATCGCGGTCTTCTTCGGCCGCATCAACCTGGGTGTAGGCGGCAGCGTTGATGACAACGGAGCCGGGGGTAATGAAGCTCTCTAGGGTCTCTGGTCGCGTGAGGTCCGCGATCTCACGGGTGCCAGGGGAGAGGGGAAAGTCTGCGAGCTCTCGCACCAGTGCCTGGCCGAGCATGCCCCCTGCACCCACGATGTGGACTGTGGTCATAGCGTGGCGCGCTCTTTGAGGGGTTCCCACCACCACCTGTTGTCTCGATACCACTGGACGACATCAGCCAAACCGTCTGCGAAGACAACCTGTGGCGTGTATCCGAGTTCCTTCTGGATTTTGCCGATGTCGACGCTGTAGCGCCGATCGTGGCCCTTCCGATCGGCGACTTTGTCGACAAACGACCAGTCCCTGCCGGTTGCCTGGAGGAGAAGTTCAGTGAGCTCCACGTTGGAGAGCTCGGTTCCGCCACCGATGTTGTAAATCTCGCCGGGGCGGCCGCCAACCAGCACAGCCGCGATGCCGCGGCAGTGATCATCGACGTGGAGCCAGTCGCGGACGTTGGCCCCATCGCCGTAGAGAGGAACATGCTTGCCATCGAGAAGATTGGTCACGAAGAGGGGGATGACCTTCTCGGGGAAATGGTGAATTCCGTAGTTATTGCTGCACCGTGTGATGGATGTATTCAACCCGTGGGTCACGTGGTAGCTGCGAACCAGAAGGTCACTTCCGGCTTTAGAAGCTGAATAGGGAGAGTTGGGTAATAGGGGTTCCTTCTCATCCCACGAGCCGTCATCAATACTTCCGTAGACCTCATCGGTGGAGACGTGCACAAAACGGGGAACGCCAAGTTCCAGAGCAGCATCGAGAAGAGTTTGAGTTCCCAAAACGTTGGTATCGACAAAGATTCGTGAGTTCGACACCGAGCGGTCAACGTGGCTCTCAGCAGCGAAGTGCACGATGGCGTCGTGGCCGGGCAGGGCGCGCTTTACGGCGGCGTCATCGCGAATATCGCCGTGGACGAAGGTGTAACGCGGTGAATCCTTGACGCTCTCCAGGTTCGTCAGGGTGCCCGAGTAGGTGAGAGCGTCGAAAACGGTGATGTCGGCGCCTTCGAGACCTGGCAACCGGTCAGCGAGAAGCATCCTGGCGAAATTGGAACCGATAAACCCGGCGCCACCGGTCACAAAAAGCTTCACGACTACGGGCTCCTCATCTAGGGTTTTCGGCGCGACGCCAGTGCTCCCACTCTACTTTGGAAACGGCGCCAACGAGGGCCCGAGTGCTGGTGCGCTAGTAGGTTGGTGGGGTGGCGACAAAGAAATCCTCTGCTCCTAGAGGCGTGAATTCCCCCGAGATAACGATTGTCTTTGCCTACTACGACAACCCCTCGATGCTCGAATTTCAGTGGCAGCAGATTGCTCGTTACTCGAAGGCGCTGCGCGACCGTATCGAGGTCATCGTTGTTGATGACGCATCCCCCATTACCCCAGCCGCTTCGGTGGTGCGCCCACAGTCTTTGCCAGAGCATCGGATTTATCGGATAGCGAAGGACATTCCGTGGAATCAAGACGCGGCAAGGAACATTGGTGCCCATGAAGCCAGTTCGCCGTGGTTGCTTCTCACAGACATTGACCATGTGGTGCCCGAGGAAACTTTGAAGGGTCTTCTCGATCTAGATAAAGACCCCACGGTGTTGTACACCTTGGGCCGAACTAAGTTCTTTTCCGACGACGTCCGTGAACCCCATCCCAACAGCTATGTCATGACCCGTGACATGTATTGGGCAATTGGTGGCCACGACGAAGACTATGCCGGCATCTATGGCAAGGATTATCTCTTCCGCAAACGGGCGCTCAGGAAAACCCGAGAGGTGCATCTGCCAGACCTGCGATTGGCTCGCGTTGGCACATCGAACATCCCTGACGCGGGAACTAGGACAATTACCAGACGCAACACACGACTGGCCACGCTGCGCGGCTACGTGCTGCAAGGGCTCAAAGCATTGCGACTGATGCGCGGTGTCCAAACGCTGAAAGCGGAGTATTCCCGGGCGGTTTAGCAGACGGGGCGATGTCCCGCCCAGTTGGTAGGCTTCACGCGTGGAGATTACGCCCCTGTCGATTCCTGGCGCCTATTCGATAGCGAACACTCCTCACCGCGATGATCGCGGTGAGTTTGTTGAGTGGTTCCGGGCCGATCGCCTACAGGACGCCACCGGATTGTCTTTCCACACGGTTCAGGCGAATCTTTCGGTATCGGAAAAGGGCACGGTCCGGGGAATTCACTACGCCAATGTCCCGCCGGGTCAGGCGAAGTACGTGATGTGTGTCGCCGGAGCGATTCGAGATTTTGTCATCGATATCCGCGTCGGCTCGTCAACCTTTGGACGGTGGGCCCACGTGGATCTCGATGCAACATCGCGAAACGCTGTTGTTCTTGATGTTGGCCTCGGGCATGCGTTTGTCGCTCTAGAGCCCAACACTGTGGTGACCTACCTCGTCACTGATGTCTACAAGCCACATGCGGAGCACGCCATAAACCCGCTGGATAGTGATGTGGCCCTCGATTTCCCGCTGCCCGCTGAGGAACTGCTCTTATCGCCTAAGGACCAAGCAGCGCCTAGCCTGGCGCAGGCAACGCAAGAGGGTAAGCTCCCTGTGTGGCAGGGGAGTTGAGGCAATGAAGGGCATCATTCTCGCGGGGGGTAGCGGAACCCGTCTCTGGCCGATTACGCGGGCCATCTCTAAGCAGTTAATGCCTGTCTATGACAAGCCCATGATTTATTACCCGTTGTCGACGCTCATGATGGCGGACATCAGGGACATTCTCATTATTTCCACCCCCGAGCACCGCAGCCAGTTCGAGGAGCTCCTCGGTGACGGTTCATCCTTAGGAATCTCTCTCTCGTACGCGGTCCAGGAGAAGCCAGAGGGGCTCGCCCAGGCGTTCATTATCGGCGCCGACTTCGTCGGCGATGACTCTGTGGCGCTCGTTCTGGGTGACAACATTTTCCATGGCGCTGGGCTCGGAAAATCCCTGCGCGAAAACCACGACATCTCGGGTGGTTTGATTTTCGCCACCCACGTTGCCCACCCCGAGGCCTACGGTGTCGTCGAGTTTGATGCTCAAATGACTGCGTTATCGATTGAAGAGAAGCCAGCCAAACCCAAGAGCAACTACGCCGTTCCTGGCCTCTATTTCTATGACTCTAGCGTTGTTGATGTGGCGCGCTCCATTAAGCCGAGTGCTAGGGGAGAGCTCGAAATCACCGCAGTGAACGAGCACTACCTGAAGCAGGGTTCACTGCGTGTTCAAGTGCTTGACCGCGGGGTGGCGTGGCTCGACACCGGGACCTTTGAATCCATGATGCAGGCCTCGGAGTACGTGCGCGTGATTGAGGAGCGTCAGGGGCTCAAGATCGGCTGCATCGAAGAGATTGCTTGGCGTGCCGGTTGGATTTCCGATGCGCAACTCGCTGAGCTTGCTGTTCCTCTGCGCAAGAGTGGCTATGGCACCTACTTGGATCGACTGCTTGCCCGATGAGTTACCTCAAGGACATCTGGCAGGCCAGGGAACTTCTCCAAAACCTCACTAATCGTGAGGTTCGGGGCAAATACCGCAGGACGGCGCTCGGACAACTGTGGTCTCTGGCCAATCCCATCGCGGCCATCCTGATTTACACGTTCATTTTTTCGTTCATCTTCCGCCTGCCCGCTCAGGTCGGAGACCCCAGTGGTCTTGACAACTACGCACTGTGGCTGGTCTGTGGCTTGTTGCCGTGGCTGTTCTTCAACCGGGTGCTGAGTCTGGGAGTGGATTCCCTGGTTCTCAACGGGGCGCTCATTCAAAAGGTGTATTTCCCGCGTATCGTCCTTCCCCTGTCACTGGCAAACGCGACGTTCTTTACGTGGATGTTGGAGATGGGCGTTTTGGTCGTGGCGTTCCTGTTCTTGGGGGCATTCGTGTTGCCGTGGCTACCGGTGCTGATTGTGGCGATGGTGGTGTTTGCGCTTTTTGCAGTGGGGCTCGCCATGATCGTCTCGATTGTCAATGTCTACTTCCGCGACTTGTCGTATCTGCTGACCATCGTTTTGCAGTTCTGGTTCTACCTGACCCCGATTTTGTATCCGATTGATCTTGTGGCGACCCAATCTGAGCGACTCGGGGGGCTGTTTGGGACTCCGCTTACGTTGTTGAACCTGTATCAAGTGAATCCCGTCGAGGGGTTTATTGAGATTTTCCGCAATGTCCTCTATGACAACGCGGCTCCGGAGGCATCAACGGTGCTCATCGCTCTCGGCTGGACAGTGCTATCCCTTGGCAGTGGTCTTCTCTTGTATGCGAAGAAGGAAAAGCAGATGGCGGAGCTGCTGTGAGTGACTGGGCGGTGCGAGTCGACGACGTGAGCAAGAAGTTCCGTCTCTATCACGAGCGCAATCAGACTTTGAAGTCGGCGATTCTGAGGGGCGCCAGATCCCGGCACGAGG
>JBIIFP010000043.1:0-10307 GCA_044237205.1 Pontimonas sp.
GGCTGACCTGATGATTCTTGCGGGCAACATTGCCTATGAGTCCATGGGTCTCAAGACTTACGGTTTCGCTTTTGGCCGCGCTGACGTGTGGCACCCAGAAAAGGACACCTACTGGGGTTCTGAGAAAGAATGGCTGGCGCCAAGCGACCACCGCTACGAGAGCGTTGAGGACCCCTCCTCGATGGAAAACCCTCTGGCAGCAGTCCAGATGGGCCTGATCTATGTGAACCCCGAGGGCGTGAACGGTATTCCAGACCCCCTGAAGACGCGCACCGAAGCAAGAGGGTGCGTTGACTCATAAGAAACCTCCGCGTCGCACCATTCGTTACCTCATTTGAAAACCTCCGCTTCGGCGTGATTGGAGACGTGGGTTATGGATGTGGGATACGCCAGTTTCTATTGAGCTGACGATCACGCAGCGGCAGGCTGTGACGAAGAAGAAAGCGCTCGCGCATCGGAGCGCCGACCGGGTGGCATCGCGACTACGCCCGGGCGGCGTTGCGGGCCGCGTTGACGCTCAAGGTGGTGAAGCCCAGGGCTTAGCCGTGCGCCTAGTCCGCTTGCGCGAGCCATCAGGGTGGTGGCCGATGACTACTTCGACCTTCCACAAAGTTCGCTCTTTGGCGTCCTTCTGCTTGAAAACTGAGCCTTCTCCGTAGTTCATTGACCATTCACCTCCCTGGCGTGAAGGGCCCATCTGATGTGGGCCTCTGTGGGGGAACAGATGGTTGGCGCATGGCCGACCGCCGTTCCCGAGCAGGAAATAGTCAAGCTCCAAAAATACTCGAATTTACAGACGCACATATCCTGGGCGTCTCGGTGGCTGACTGAATGGCTGACTGGCATTGCTTGAGGTCCCCTCTTTGAGGGTTAGCGATGTCTCTTCTCGCCCGGAAATAAGGGGGAAACGTCTGGCGCGCCCGGAGGGACTCGAACCCCCAACCTTCTGATCCGTAGTTCTTTTCTACCGGCTAAATCACGAGGTTTTCGCTAAATACACCGCTCAGTGGTGTCCCTCGGAGTTCCTCACATTTTCAGCAGGTTCCCTAGACTGGGTTGATTCTTGGGCTGCCATCAGCCCAACGAGAGCGAGTATAAGCTCTAGATTCATGGGGCGATCTTCAGGCTTAGTCACCGGTGACACAGGAGCCCGACCATCGCGTGTCGTGCCGAGATTAGGGCCTCTGCCGTGGCCGAAAATCAAGCACGTCATGATTTTCCACGTGTCTCGATTTCTGCACAAAATCCACCTCGGTAAACTAGCACCTGCAAGGCGGTTCGAATTTCGCTCGCTGCCGATACCGCCGGGATCGAACCACGAGGCGGAAGCAATGGCCCCGTTTGCGGGTCTCACTGCGCCCATCGTCTCTAACGTTCACGTCTGTCATGATCGAAGATCGCGCTACTTTCTCTCTGGAAACTCGCTTGTCGCTCCTCAGGCTTCTGAGGAGTTCGTAGGAAGGATCGGAAGATCAGATGGCTATGGGAACGCCCTGCGCCAATCAGAAACTGTAATTTGGGTGAAGTTTAAAGCAAGTACCGACAGTCTTGCCAGGGCGATATCTATACCAACGTGGGCGCCACATAATCATTTCCATTGGACCATAAATTGTCTTTCAGCGCTGGTTGAGCTCCCGCCCAGAGAAAGTGAATGGGCTGGTGCTCCGATACTCATTCCGCCAGCCTCGCGACTGCCACCCCATTTCCGGCTCGTCCTCGAAACGCTAGCGCCTGAATTTTCACTCAAAGAGCTCCCTGAAACAAGATTTTTGCCGGTGCAACGCATGTTGGTCTTAGGCTCTGGAGCGCCGCTACAATATGCCGTGGTGCATCGGAAGGGCGCTTCACTACAGTTCATAACACGCAGAGGATCGCTCCTGCGATACAGAGAATTTTTAGCCGAAAAACTCGGGACCCAAGCCACACAAGTCAGGCCGATTGGAGAGCGGGTTATCCTGGCGAGAGACCACATGTTTACGCGAGCTAAAGACCAAGCGGCTCTGCACAAAGCCGCTGAGGGGCATGGGTTTGTGGTGCACTTCGCGAATCGTTACTCGATGGCCGAAAACTCAGTGAAGCTCTCACGGGCGAAAGAGGTGATCGGCTCCCACGGAGCGAATTGGGCCGAATTTATCCACTGCGCACGCGGTGCGCGCGGTTTACTTTTTAAAGATAGTCGAACTCTCCAACAGGGTAACTGGTTTCAGCAGCTGGCTATTGCACTTGAGGCTTCAATAGAAGAAGTTGAGGTTCAGGGGCAAGCATCGTTCGAGTCTAAAATTGCCGATTGGCTAAATCAGCCGAACACCCATCACGAGGCCTAATGAAACCCGGGCTCGCTCCGGCAAAAACTTAGGGGCCAGGAGGCCAGTTCGAGAATATTGCGTCGGAATTTCACGCCTCGTCGCCCCCGCCATCTCAGCTGCTCACAAATGTACAATGGGGGTTTTACATCTTGCCGAGCTTCGAACTCAAAATCCACTCAGTAATTGTGAACATTGCACAGTGTCCGCCAACAAACAAATTTCCACAAGGCACTCGCCCAGCCATGCTTTCGGTGCGCGCACCTATGGTGATCCGCTAGCCACCAGGTTTAGAGCGGGCATGGCAAACGAGCCCTGGTAGGCTTCCTTTGGGGTCCTGACCTAGCGAGTGAGCGATGGAGCGAGAGCACGCCAAAGATGACCGGGCCATTTTCTGACCCGCGCGGCGAGCCATTTCCCCTCGTTCCTCATGAATGTTTCGAGACTCAAGTCCGACGAAGAGTGAGGGTCAATATCTACGCCTATTCGACCAAGCCCTCTCAGCATTTGGAACTGCGCGAAGCGCCACTTTACTGCGGCGGAGCCATGCTTGTCTTTCATGCTTTTGTGGCGATGTTGGCGCAGCCATGGCTTGAAGGGGCCAGCAAAATGATGGATGAGTATTTCACTGCTGTTGGCGCTCTGGCCGAGCGAGTTATAACGCTCTGGCAGAACTAGTTGCTTTCCACCGGAAACGTAGTTCAAGGCACATTGGTCGGCAAATTCGAAGCCGAGCTCTTCCTCCCTGGCCCGGGCCTTGAGAAGTCGTGCAGGCATTTTCGAACTAATCCAATTTCGGTACGATAATAAAAGAACGCCAGAATTGCCGTAGTTGGCTCCAGCTGACAGCCGGGCCATGTTCTGGGTATTACTCAACCGCTTCTTCGGAACCTTGTCAGTTGCCATCGCAAACGGTGCTCGCTCATCCAATCTGGGGAGTAAATCAAAAACGCTATCCCACCCCCGCTTCAGCAGTAGGTCAAGATCTAACCAACACAAATCGGTCTCCCATATTTCCGGCATAAGTCGGGACCAGGCGAGTGATGCAATGTGGCCGGAGGGAGAGCCTAGATGATCTTCCGCGGCGGTCTTGAGCTCTACCTTGAGCCCCAGTTTGGTGCAGTACGCAACGAATATTCTTTGGGCGGACTGAGAGGTCTCCCTTTCCGAGACATAACAATAAAGATTCACGACACGAGAACTTGTTCGGTGTATTTGGTAGACCAGAACGAGGGCCGGTATCAGGTAGGGATCTGTAAAGGCAATCAAGACGTGAACAGTATCCGGATTTTTTTTAGGCGGACTCCCGTCAGACGGCACAACGCCCCTCTCTTTCATCGACTTTCCACCATGAGCAGGGAGCTCGATTTTTGTCTCGCAAACAAAAAGAGCTTTACGGCGACACCAAACTTCCGAAGGTAATCAAACATTCTCAGTAGGTCTCGCCCGCGGAGGTCCTCGATCCAGTAAGTCCCTCCTGGAACGAGATGCGGAAAGATATCTTCGAAAGAGTTCCTGGCAGCCTCGTACGTATGAAGGCCATCATCGATTACAACGCTCGGCTCCAGTGAAGGATTGGCGCGAATAAAGTAGCGCGCGGCTGGGAAAAAAGGACGCGACCAATTCCGCAGTTTTCTAACCCACCTTTTTTGCTGCAACCAATGATGCCTCGCGAGGCTATAAAAGCGAGAAAAGCTCATTACTATTTCTCCTGTCGTTTCCCAGCAGATTCTCACTCTATCCGTCATGGCCCTTAGCCTGAACGTAGCTGGTTTTTCCGAATTTCCTGCTGTCGCAGGGGGACCCTGAGGCTCAACGCTGCTGCGCACATGTAGCCTCAAGAATGTTATGGGTATCGGACCGATTGAACTGCGATTTCTGCAAATGGCCGGTGAAAGAGGGGCTCTCGGGCACACTCTTACTATCGGGCGACAGGAGTTTCTCGTCCGAGATTCTCTATCCAAGGAAACGGGGAAGATTGTCCCTCGGCGATCATTAGGGTTCCAAGGTGCTGAGGATCTGCTCCGCCACCTTGGCGCTAGCCGAATTTTTTCTCTCGACTACTCTGATTTTGAGGGTGCAAATGTTTTACACGACCTTAACGAACCAGTGCCAAATGCCCTGAGGGGTCAGTACGACACTGTTATCGACCTGGGGTCAGCGGAACACGTTGGCAACCCGATGCAAGCGTTTAAAAATTACGGTGAGCTCTGCAAAGTGGGTGGGCAGATCTTGCTATCGCTCCCCGCCAACAATTTTTGCGGCCACGGGCTTTACCAATTTTCCCCAGAACTGTTCTTTAGGATTTATTCTGAGAAAAACGGTTTCCGCAATTTGGAAGTATTTGTATCGGAGATAAACCACCCAGCCCGGTTGTTTCGTGTGCTGGACCGGCATTCAATTGGTCGAATCGAAATAGTAACGGGTTCTGCGACCATGGTGCTCGTACGAGTTATCAGAAGCGACACGGAACTTTTCTCGGGAGGCATTTTTCAGAAAGATTACGAGGATCGATGGAACCAAGCGGGGCGAGGTGGGGCGAATACAGCGGGTGAGGCCTCTCCGAGCCGGCGTAATCACAGTCGAATCCTGGAATTCTTCCGACGGGGCGCCGCCGCCGCGCGCAAACGTTGCAAGCGGCTTCGACGCGTTTTTGCTTCATCAACCCAAAAACTCGAATACGAGGTTCTGGGCCGCACCCCTCGAGAAATTCGGCTATCAAACAAGCACAAAGATCTTGAGCGGGTCCAGTGGCCGACCAAGCTTTTGTGAGACTGAGCCAACGGCTGGTCTGCACTGGGTGACTCCTGTGCCAAAGCGCTATCCAGCACAAGAACCGCCATAAATCAGGTGACAACAGTGGCGCGCCCGGAGGGACTCGAACCCCCAACCTTCTGATCCGTAGTCAGATGCTCTATCCGTTGAGCTACGGGCGCGTGGTCGCCTAAACAACCGTCCCCGAGCATATCAGCCAGCGGAAAGGATTTTTCGGGGGTGGGGTCAGCAGGCTCTCTCTTCTTTTAGACTTCCTCCATGGCCGAAGAAAAGAAGAACACCTCCGCGTTCACCGATAAAGAACGCGAAGCCATGCGCGAGCGTGCTCGGGAAGCCAGGGAGTTCAAGAAGCTCTCCGGTGATGAGCAAGTCGCCCGAAAGATCGCCGAAATGGCCCCTGCCGATCAGAAGTTGGCCAAGGCCATCCACAGTCTTGTGATGGGCCTTTCTCCACGGATCACCACGAAGACTTGGTATGGCATGCCCGCCTACTACGTGAACGACAAGATCGTCTGCTTCTTCCAGGCCGGGAGCAAGTTTGAGAGCCGCTACTCCACGTTTGGCTTCCAAGACGCAGCGAAACTCGATGACGGTGCGTTCTGGCCGACGTCGTTTGCGGTGACCGCTGTGAACGACGCGGTGAAGGCAGAAATCACGAGACTGGTGACTAGAGCAATCTCCTGATTGCCGTGAAGGGGGAGCCCTCGATACATGCCAAAAAGTTCCGTCCGGTCGCGCGATCCCACTAAAGACCTACAACCGAGCTAAAGCCTCGATGTCCTCCAGGAATTTGCCGACCATCTCACCAGATACCGTCATGCGGGTTTCCCCGACTGCCCAAAGATAATCCTCCGTGGCAGGCCCTGTTGGCACCGCCACCCCGTCGTCATAGACAGCGCTCTCTAGCGCTCGCTGAGACGCTTTTCTTGCCGCATATTCGATATCTGCAGGAGAGAACCCCTCGGTCCTTTTCACCAGCTCGTCAATATCGACAGATTCCAGCACCGCAGCGGGCACATAGCGGTGCCAGATCGATTGTCTGGCTTCTTTGTCCGGCAAGCCGATGGGAATGACGTAATCAAAGCGACCGTGACGCAAAAACGCGTCGTCGAGGGCTCTAATAAAGTTTGTCGCCACAATGAGGAGCCGGCCCGGGCGTTCGCGAAACATGGGGATGAGCTTGAGCAGCTCGTTCGTGACCCCTTGCAGTGCAGAGGGTGGCTCACCCGAGCGCTGGGCTGCAATTTCTTCAACCTCGTCAATGAAAACCACGACGTTGTCGAGATCGCCAATGCGAGTGAACGTGTCACGAAGCGCCCCTGCCAAACCCCCGGCTTCTCCGGCGAGCCTGGCAGGAAATACCTCAACGAACGGCCAGTTAAGGCGGGAAGCGACGGCCTTCGCGAACGTTGTCTTGCCGGTGCCGGGAGGGCCAAAAAGAACAATCGAACGAGGTGGTTCAACGCCAAACTTCTCCGCAAGTTCAGAATCGGCCAGGGGCAACACAAGGCGCCTCTCCAGCATCTCTTTTTCCTTCTGCATGCCGGCGATTCCCGACCACAGGTCTCGAGGAAGCAAGCGGCCTCCCAAATCCGAGAGAATTCCCCGTTCCTTCTCACTGACAGGGATTTCGCGCTCGAAATAGCTCAGGTGGTTCTTATCCACGAATCCAGCCCTATTCAGAACCCCGGATTCGTTGCGGTTCTCGGGAACCAACATCGCCAGTTTGGTGAGCCCCAATGGCGCCATCCGGGCCTCGATGGCGCTGAGCAACGAGCTTCCAATCCCCTGACGCTGAAACTCTTCAAGGGTGTAAAAGAAAACGATCCAACCCTGCTCGTGTGCTGCGCGAGCAACCACCACTCCCACAACGCGATCTGCCACCACCGCGACAACAGCGTGGTCTTTCTGACACGAGGCGAGAACTTCAGCCAGACCGTAGACCGGATCATAACCCGCTGACTTTGAACGATCCCACAACTCCAAAATGGCGTCAGTATCGGCCGGGTGATATTCGCGAACTCTGTAAGACATGTATACCCCTAGAAGCTAAGACAAGTGAGTCCGACCGATGATGGTGTCGGAGTAAGTCTCAGCCCCGGGGATGGTGGAGCGGAGACGGTGGGATTTGAACCCACGGTTCCCGTGAGGGAACTCCACCTTAGCAGGGTGGTGCACTAGGCCGAACTATGCGACGTCTCCTGAAATGCCGACAAGAACACTTCGTCATAACTATATCGACGCCAGGTACTAGCGCGGAACCGCGCAGGTTTCATCCCCTGCGGTTTGACCGACCAGGCCTTCTAAAATCTCAATCTCTTCAGGAGTTGGTGCCCTAGCTCCAGCCGAACCGTCAGTGGTGGACCCAAACCCTAGGGAACCCTCAGCCAGGGTGAAGGGTTCGTCGGTAGCAAGACGTTCAGCAACGACTCGAGCCAGATCGGGGTGAGGAATAACCCGTCCCGGATAAAGCTCAGGATCTGCGTCGAGGACTGGGTACTGGATGAAGATGATGTTCTCATTGGGAACACCACGAAGCGCTCGTGCCATGGAGACCATCACATCAAGGCGGTTCAAACTCGTGGAAAGAACCATGGTTTGAGATGCGACAGAGGCAATCCCATACAGCTTACGAATGTCGTTGAATACGCCATCGGCCTGCAGGGTTCGAACGAGTGCAGCCATATAAACCTGCTGCGACGAAATACGCGCCAAGTCGCTGCCATCCCCGACACCCTTGCGCGTGCGAAGGAACGCCAAAGCCTGGCCGCCCTCCAGCGTGTGGTACCCAGCCTCCGGCAGATTCACACCAGACCAGGGGTCCACCAGTGGTGCTGTGACACACACCTCAACACCGCCGACGGCGGTGGAGAGCTGGGCAACACCGGTGAAGGTCATGAGCCCCGCATAGCCAATCTCGAGACCGGTCAGCTGCTCAAGGGCCATGGCGACACAGGGCAGGCCGCCAATGCCCATCGTGGTGTTCAGGGGCGCCATGGTCTGGGGTTCCGAGCTAGTGCCATCTTCCTGAGGGCAGGAGGGGATATCAATCAAGAGGTCCCTGGGAAAGCTGACAACAATCGCACGATCATGGTTCTCGCTGACATGAACCAGAACATTGACGTCGTTGAGCTCCGAGTCAACAAAGTCGAACTGGTCACCCTGACCAACTCGAGTGTCCGACCCCACAACCAGCACATTGAAGCCGCCTTCCATGTCACCGATGTTGGGCAGAATTCGAGCTCCGGGACCATCAAGTGCCACAGTCACCAGGTTCGACTGCAGGCTCTGCACCGTGAGGCCGAGCACAATTCCTGTGCTGAGGACAAGAGCACTGACAAGACCGGCCGCTACAGCAGTGACAAGTTTCCAGCCCGCAAGTCGCTTCTGAACACCGTGCAACGGCTGCGGGTAGTCAACAGAGGGCTCAAAGAGTGAGGGGGCTGGGGGTTTAGCGGAATTCTCCACTAGCTCTCCCCCCTCTGCATCAAATTTGTGGCGGAGGGCGTGGGATTCGAACCCACGAGACATTGCTGCCCACTAGTTTTCAAGACTAGCTCCATCGGCCGCTCGGACAGCCCTCCGCATGCGATTCTAGACCACGGGGGTCAGGGCTCAATGAGTAAGAGTGGCCAGCGCGGTCGCAACTCCATCTTGGGTGAAGTCACCGGTCGTCTCGTTCGCGTGAATGCGAACCTCTTCCGGTGCCTGGCCCATCGCAACAGCGCGACCCTGCTGGGCCGCCCATTGAAGCATTTCGATGTCGTTCCGACCATCACCGATGACCATGACGCGGTCCAAGCCAAATCCGAGCTTCTCGCGGACCAACTCCAGCGCAGTGGATTTATTGATGCCCTCCGGAGCAATATCGAGCCAGGCTGTCCAGCCAACGGTGTAACTGACCTGATGGAGGCCCATACCCTCCACCACCTTGAGAAAGTCATCAATTTCATGGCCAGGAGCGATGACGACGACACGTGTTGCCACCGTGGTCAGAAGCTCCTCGAAGCTGACCTGCTCGCTCATGGCATCAAGAGCGCCCTCGGGGAACCAGTCGGTATAGCGATAGAGGCCTGTCTCGTCTTCAACGGCGTAGTGGGCTTCAGGAAGTGCTTGCTTGATGCGAGTGAGAACGGGTGTTGGATCAAAGTGTTCGACGTGAAACCGCCGGTATCCAGAGGGCGCCGTGGTATCGCGCTTCAACGTAATGGCCCCGTTGGAGCACACCACGTACTCGGGAACGATATCGAGGCGCTCAAGAATAGGGATTGTCATCGATACTGACCTACCGGTTGCCAAGGTTACTTCGTGGCCAGCATCGCGTGCTTTTTGAACCGCGGCGACTACTTCCGGAGAAAGCTGACCATCTTCGTGAAGAACGGTGCCATCAATATCAAGCCCAACAAGCCAGCGCTCAGATGTAGTTGTCATGACCTCTTATGTGTATCAGTCTTGGCTTAGCCAGCGCTGATAACGCTGGCACCACCCATGTAGGGACGAAGAATTTCGGGGATCGCTACGGACCCATCAGCCTGCTGATGAGTCTCAAGAATCGCCACGATCCATCGGGTTGTGGCCAAGGTTCCATTCAGGGTGGCAACCGGTTCGGTGCCTGAATCCTT
The DNA here is from genome assembly GCA_044237205.1 of Pontimonas sp. GTDB lineage: Bacteria > Actinomycetota > Actinomycetes > Actinomycetales > Microbacteriaceae > Pontimonas. The sequence continues at coordinate 9,701 of JBIIFP010000043.1, forward strand.
GTCCTTCCGGAATCGAACATTGAGTCTGCGGGACTGGAATGTTGTGCAGTTCGAGGTCGAGGTGAGCTCGCGGTATGCGCCCTGTGTTGGAACCCACGCCTCGACGTCATACTTGCGTGCCGCGCTGGAACCGAGATCGCCAGCCGCCACATCAATGACTCGGTAGGCCAGTCCCAAAGACTGAAGCATCTGTTCTTGCAGCGACAGCAGGCGCTCGTGCTCCTTCTCCGCATCAACGGGGTCCACATAGCTGAACATCTCGAGCTTTTGGAACTGGTGAACACGAATGATGCCCTTGGTGTCTTTTCCGTAGGAGCCAGCTTCCCTGCGGTAGCAGGTGGAAAGACCCGCGTAGCGAAGCGGACCGGCCGACAGGTCCAGGATCTCACCGGCGTGGAAGCCTGCGAGTGCAACCTCAGAGGTGCCGGTCAAATAGAGGTCGTCCTCACCGAGGTGATAGACCTCTGCTGAGTGTTCCCCGAGGAAACCCGTGCCCTGCATGATTTCTGGCTTAACGAGTGTGGGCGGCACAAGCGGAGTGAAGCCGTGTTCCATGGCCACCTTCATGCCCAGTTGCATCAGGCCCATCTCGAGGAGCGCGCCAGCG
>JBIIFP010000010.1:0-31989 GCA_044237205.1 Pontimonas sp.
AGTCTTCGGGAACAATCCCACCAGCCATGCCCAAATTCGGTCGCCATCGTGGATGAAGAACACCAGGCCAAAGAGGGCAATACCGAGACCCACCAACCAGGAGCCAATGGATGAGCTAAATGACAGGGCGCCATTGAGAATCCAGCTGGAGTTAAGTTCAAGCTCGCCGGTCACCCGATTGAACCAGGATCGCAAATCTGCTTCGGAAAGCTGAAGCGGTGACTCCAAGAGATAGACAACGAGGTCGTCGTAGGCGACACGAGTGCGGTCTAGGACCTGGGCCCAACCGCGCATCACCTCATTGATGACCAGCCACATCAGGGTCGTGATGAATCCGAGGAATAGTACGACCGTCGAGAAGGTGGCAAGCCATCTGGGGAACTTCCAGCGCAGAAGCAGCAGATTAAGCGGCGCTGCAAGAGCCGACAGCAACACTGCAATCATGAGCGGCACCACCAAGAAACTGAGCTGCGCCAGGAGAAAAATGATCATTGCGCTCGCGCCCACGATCAGAAGCAACCGCCAGGACCACTCAGTGGCCAATTGCAGGTTTTCTGGGACAAACGAAGGTTTAGCGTCCTTGGCGGCGGTCTTCTTGGGCGTCAGCATGCGTCTAGTCTAAGTCGTTTGATGAGCGCAACGACTAAAACCGGGCTTGGTTCTCCAGCAGCCGCTTCACGCGATCGGCGATCGGCGGGTGGGTTTGGAACATGCGGTCAATCACGCCGGGCTGGATGGGGTCTGCCATCCACAAGTGGGCCATGGATGCCTGCTGTTTCTTGAGCGGGCGTCCGTATTGGCCGAGTTTCTCCAGCGCACTGGCGAGCGCTTCGGGGTGCCTCGTGGTGAGCGCTCCAGTGGCATCGGCGAGGTACTCCCGCTGACGTGAAATGGCAGCCTGAATCAGCGCGGCAAGAAGAGGCGCAAGAATCATCGCCGCAATCCCCACAACCAGAATAAGGGGATTGCCTCCCCCGCTGTCTCTGCGCATACCGCCGAAGAACGCCATGCGAGCGAGAACGTCAGCAACCAGTCCCACGACGACGACCAACCCAAAGACAATCGTGGTCACCCGGATGTCAAAGTTCTTGACGTGGGCCAGTTCGTGAGCCATGACACCTTCGAGCTCAGCGTCATCCATGACTTCGAGCAGGCCGGTGGTCGCAGCAACCGCTGCGTGCTCGGGATCGCGTCCCGTGGCAAAGGCATTCGGCGCTGGGTCATTGACGATGTAGACCTTGGGCATCGGCAAACCGGTGGTGATCGCAAGGTTTTCCACGATCCGGTAGAGCCTCGGGTTATCGGCCTTCTGAATCTGGATTGCCCCAGCCATGGCGAGAACTTGGGAGCCAGCGGAGTAGTACTGGATGCCGACATAGACCAGTGCGCCAATCAGGACGCCAAAGAACACGACCCCGGTACCGCCCGACATGAAAATGTCTGCCAGATACCCCAGTGCGCCCACAAGGATGAGAAAGAACACCATGATGAACCAGGTGTTGCGCTTATTGGCGGCTATCGCCCGATACACAGTGCCTCGTCCTCAGGAAATCTAGAACTGAACGCGGGGGGCTTCAGCGATAGCGGCGGCATCAGCGACTTCGAAGAAGTCACGCTGGTCAAAGCCTAAGTTCTTCGCAAACAGGGTGTTGGGGAAGAGCAGCACCTTGGTGTTGAGCTCACGGACACCGCCGTTATAGAAACGCCTGGAGGCCTGAATCTTGTCTTCAGTATCGACAAGTTCACCTTGCAGCTGCAAGAAATTTTGGCTGGCCTGTAACTGCGGGTATGCCTCGGCAACGGCAAAGATGCTCTTGAGTGCCGCCTGCATCATGTTCTCAGCCTCAGCAGCAGCGCCCGGGTCACCGGCACTCAGGGTTGCTGCCCGCGCCTTGGTGACTTCTTCAAAGACCTGCTTTTCATGAGCCGCGTAGCCCTTGACGGCCTCAATCAGGTTCGGGATGAGATCGGCACGACGCTTGAGCTGGACAGTGATGTCGCTCCATGCTTCGTCAACGCGAACATTGAGCGTGACAAGGGAGTTGTAGGTGCTCCAGAGATAGATGCCGACAATTGCGGCGAGGACAAGCACGACACCAAATACAATGATGAGATCCATGCCCGAAGTGTAGAGGCTCAGGCTGGCAATTCGATGAAGAGTGCCCCGGCAGGGACTCGAACCCTGACTGGGACGATTTTAAGTCGTCTGCCTCTGCCGATTGGGCTACCGGGGCTAGCGCCCAGTCTAGCGAGAGGTCGCTTTTGCCTTAGTGGTTGCAGCGGCGGCTGGGCGAGTTGCAAACTCCTCAAAAAACTCCCTCGGCGTCTGCGCCTTGCGCACACTGGTGAAGTCGCGACCCCAGAAGAGGTGGAGTAACCAGTTGGTGAATACGCGGGCTTTGCGCTCCACCGTGGGGATTGCCATGCCGTGATAGAACCGGTGCATCACCCAGGCGGGGAATCCCACGATTCCAATCGAACCGCTCTGGAAAACCCCGTATCCAATGCCCAGGCCAGCAACGGCGCCGAGGTTCTTGTGCACGTAGTGGTTCGGTTCCTCACCGCGCAACACTGCGACCAAGTTCTTGGCGAGAATCTTGGCCTGGCGAACAGCGTGCTGGGCGTTCGGGACGCAGTACCCGCCAACCCCACCCCCACTGAGGTCAGGAACGCGTGCAACATCACCGGCAGTCCACATGCCCTCCAGGATCCTGTCGCCATCAACAACGCGCAGGTCTGCCATCGCACAAATTCGTTCGCGGTCATCGAGAGGGATACCAGTGCCACCCAACATCGAATGGGCCTTGACGCCTGCAGTCCAAATGACAATGTCAGTCTCGATGACCGTGCGGTTGGAGAGCTCCAAGCGTCCACCAACGGCACTCGTGAGATGAGTGTTCAAATGGATGTGGCCCTGGCGCTGCTCGAGGTTCTTGATCACCCAGAGCGAGCTCTTCAGCGACACCTCAGGCATGATGCGATCCATTGCCTCAATGAGGTGGAAGTGGGTGTCGTCAATGCTGAGACTCGGGAATTCCTTCAACATCGCACTCACCAGGCTGCGAAGTTCGGCAAATGCTTCAATGCCTGCAAAACCGCCACCGACCACGACGACCGTCAGAAGACGGTCGCGCGCTTTGCCGGGTGGCATATCAGCAGCGACGTGCATGTTGTCAATGACCCGGTCACGAACTGCGATGGCCTCTTCGATGGTCTTCATCCCAATCGCGACGTCGGCAACGCCGGGAATGGGGAACGTCTTGGACACGGCACCGGCGGTAATCACAATGTGGTCGTAGGGGAGCTCAAAAGAAGGCTGATTCTCCGGGGTAATCGTGACGAGCTTGTTCTGGTGGTTTACTCCGGTCACGCGAGCAGTGATGATCCGGGTCTTCGGAAGGTGACGGCGCAGGGGAACAATCGCGTGGCGAGCCTCGATAGAGCCGGCAGCCACCTCGGGGAGGAAGGGCTGGTAGGTCATATAGGGAAGCGGGTCGATGACGACCACTTCGGCTTCACCTCGACGAAGCAACTTCTCCAGTTTGAATGCCGTATAGAAGCCGGCGTATCCGCCACCGACAATGACAATGCGAGTCACAGAACACCTAATTTCTTGCTAAGCCAGGACCTAATCTAGCGGTTTCTTAGCCTCTGGAGGACAAGGACAAGCCCACTCGCGAGTGCCACCAGAAAGCCCACACCAAACAATCCGGTGATCGCATAGGGCGCTATGTCCAGTTGGGCCGCAGTGGCAACTGGCTCCGCCATCACCGGCTGGACTTGTTCCTCCGCACTCGTACCCGATGGCCCCAGTGGCACGACAATCGGATTGCCCTCCTGCCGCCGGTGGAGAACAATCCAGTCATCGATCGAACCCAAGGGATTCGCGGAGACGAGCGGAACATCGGCAGTCAGTGCGGCGTAGGCATCAACTAGTCCGTAGCCATACAGCGGGTCCGGGGTGGTGTCGCTAGCAGGTCGAGCGGTCACGAGAACGCGATTGATGACATTCGCAGCATCCAGGTTCGGATGCGCGGCCCTCACCAGCGCCACGATTCCAGCGACGATGGGCGTTGCGCCACTGGTACCTGACCAAGAAACGTAGTTCCCTCCAGGAATGGCACCCACGAGTCCCTCGCTGGGTGCCATCACTCCAATCGTGATTCCCTGGGCTGACGCAGTGTCACTGGCCAGGCCTTCTCTAGTCACTCCACCGACAGTCAAGACGCCAGGCATAGTGGCTGGCGCCCCCACCGCGACGGTGCCACTCCCCCGGTTGCCGGCAGCAGCAATCACGACAACGTCGTTGGCAGCCGCATAACTGAAGGCACGATCCCAGCTCTCTGGCCAATCCCTGGTGTTTCTTGTCAGCGATAGCGAGATGACATCGGCGCCGTTGTCGACCGCCCACCGGACAGCCTTTGCGATCTGATCATCCGGTGACACATCACCCCCGCCAAAGCTCATGGAGACACTCAGAAGCTGGGCCTCCGGAGCGCTTCCGATTACGCCATCAGTGCCATTGTTGCCCCGCCCACCTGCCAGCGAAGCCACCATTGTTCCGTGCCGACGGTCGGATCCCACCGGTGTCTGACCATTCGATGATCCAAGGCCCGACACGTCGGTTCCGCCCGCCACTGCCCCCAGAAGGTCCTGGTGAGAACCATCGATGCCGGTGTCGATGATGGCGATGCGAACACCAGCGCCTCTCGTGATGCTCCACGCTCGATCAATTCCGTATTCGGCAATCCAGTACTGGCGCTCGCGAACCTGATCAGCGTGGGCAGCGGGAACGGGCGCAACGACCGGGATTCCCACCAGCAGGGCGAGCAACAGTGCACCTCGGCCCAAGACTCTCCGGCTCAACACTGGCATGGGTCCAATCCCCAGTCTGTCTCGGCAAGCGCCCAATCCCCCACAGGGTTGACCCCGGGGCCCACGGAGAGTGCATGGCCCATCAACGAATGCAGGCACTTCACGCGGTCTGGCATCCCCCCAGCCGAAATACCCGCAATCTCATCGACAACGTCGATGGATTCGCGGGTATGGATATAGGACTCATGGGCGAGCAGATAGGCCTTCGCTGCCTCGCCGTCCTCACCCAGGCGTTCTTGGTAGTCAGCCATGCGACCAGTCGCCTCAAGTCGTGAGGCCGCCCTGGTCGCCTCTGGTTGGGTCAAGTAGTAGAGGGTGGGGAATGGCGTTCCATCTCCTAGGCGCGGTGTGGTGACAACGACGACCGGGTTCCCACACACACACCTGGCAGAAATTCCCACAATGTCCCTGGCTGGACGCCCAAGCTGTTCACTCACGACCTCAATGTCGTGAGCAGTGGGTGTGTCACCGAGAGGCTTCACTGGGCTGGATCTTCAGTGGTGCCCTCCGGACTAGGAATTCGCTCGGGCACACTCTCGTCCACGACCACGGGCGCACGAGACGTGGTGGCAGCGACCAGATACGACGACAGGAGTGCTTCACGCCAATCTGTCTCGACCGCCACGATGTTCTGAGAAATCACCGTGTCCTCGTCGTCCTCATCATCACCGAGATCATCAATCACTAGATAAGTGATGTCGCCCGGATACACAAACATCAACCGTGCCCTTGCCTGGGTTTCCACAAAGCTCGGATCTTTCCAGCGCTCGCGCTGTTCCTCGAGATCAAAGACCTCCTGCTGCGTCTGCTCGAGCTCAACCCTCAACTGAGCAATCTCCTGCTGTTGCTCGGCCAGAATGCGCAAGGAGGGGGACAAGATGACCACTCCGGCGACGAGTAAGGCAAGGATGGTGACAATGAAGCCCGATGACTGCAACGACAGCAGCAGAGACGCGGCCGCCTTGCGGCCCCGCTTCTGGGGTGGTTGCGCAGTACTCACGGCGTCAGTCTAAACAGCGTGGCGTGCCCTTTCCCGAGGGCGCGCGTGGCTTTAGTGAAAGCGCGGGAACGCGGAGGCTCCCGCGTAGCGGGCTGCGCTATCGAGTTCTTCCTCAATGCGCAGCAGCTGGTTGTATTTGGCAACCCGCTCGCTTCTGGCAGGAGCACCGGTCTTGATCTGGCCACAGTTTGTTGCCACAGCAAGATCAGCAATGGTGGTGTCTTCGGTCTCCCCGGAGCGGTGAGAAAGGACAGCGGTGTAGCTGTTCGAGTGAGCCATCGCCACAGCGTCCATCGTCTCGCTCAGGGTTCCGATCTGGTTGACCTTCACCAGCAATGAATTGGCAGCGCCCTTTTCGATACCGGTGGCGAGGCGAGTGGGGTTGGTCACAAAGAGGTCATCGCCGACGAGCTGAACCTTGTCACCAATCGCCTGGGTCAAAGCCACCCAACCATCCCAGTCATTTTCATCGAGAGGATCCTCGATGGTGACCAGCGGGTAGCTAGCCACCAGCTCGGCGTAGTAGTCGGCCATGAAGCCTGAGTCCCGCTTGGAGCCCTCAAACGTGTAGCTGCCACCGCTGAACATTTCGGTAGCAGCGACATCGAGCCCGAGCGCAATGTCTTTGCCTGGCTTAAAGCCGGCCTGGGCGATGGCGCTCATCAGGAAGTCAAGCGCAGCGCGGTTGCTGGAGAGCTCGGGGGCAAAACCACCCTCATCGCCAAGGCCTGTCTGCATGCCAGCCTTCTTGAGCTCGGATTTGAGCGCGTGGTAGGTCTCAGTGCCCATCCGGAGTGCTTCGCGAAAGTTGCTGGCGCCAATGGGCAACACCATGAACTCTTGAATATCCACAGCGGTGTCGGCGTGAGCCCCACCGTTGATGACGTTCATCATCGGAACAGGCAACACATGCGCCATGGCGCCACCGACGTACTGGAATAGCGGAAGATCAGCGGATTCAGCAGCGGCTTTTGCCACGGCAAGCGAAACGCCCAGGATGGCGTTGGCGCCAAGCTTCTCTTTGTTCTTGGTGCCATCAGCCTCACGAAGTGCGTCGTCAACCGCGCGCTGTTCAGCAGCCTCAAAGCCTTCGATAGCGGGGCCCAGAACGTCGATCACGGCAGCTACTGCCTTCAACACGCCCTTGCCCATATAGCGACGCTTGTCGCCATCGCGCAGTTCATAGGCTTCAAAAGCTCCGGTGGAAGCACCTGAGGGAACAGCAGCACGTGAGACGGTGCCATCTTCTAGGAGAACCTCGACCTCAACCGTCGGGTTTCCCCTCGAGTCAAGAATTTCTCTGGCAGTTACGGCGTCAATCGCGGCCACGAGGGCTCCTCTTCTAGTACTGGGTGCCAGCCTGGATCGCAGGCTCGCTCTTTATCTTAGTTTGTGGCTCTCTAGCGGGCTTAGTTGCCACCCGATAAGTCGCGCCAGGCGAGGCTGGCGCTCTCCGATATATCAGGGGTCACATCGGCGACGCGGGAGAAGCCATCGTTGACCAACTGCTCATACACCGGCCGAAGATTCTTAGACTTTGGCACCAGTCGAACGGTGTGACCGGTGTCGACCAACTGAATCTTGAGCGTGACCAGGTGATCTCCCGGGTTGTTTGTGTCATAGAGCAGAGCCACCCGATCGGGATGAGCTGTCGCGTCCACCGGCACAACGTCACTGAGGCGCTCAAACCCCAGCGAAAGACCAAACGCTGGAACATCGGTTCCTAAGAACCGACCAATCATTCCGTCATAACGCCCGCCACCACCGATGGAAATCCCCATATCGGGGTGCGCGATCTCGACGATGGAGGAGGTGTAGTAGCCCATTCCTCGGACCAGAGCCGGGTCGAAGGAAACGACACCAGAGTCCAGCACATCGGCAACCGTTTCCGCCCACTCACACAGCTCCTCTGCGGCAACCCGAGCCTCCGGAGAGCCACCCATCGCCTGGCTTATGGCCCCTGGGTCCAGAGCCACGGGAGCACCGGAGAGAACTGAGGTGAGAACGTCCTGATCGAAACCTGCAGGCAAGCGCTCGCCCAGTTCTGCGAGGACGCCCTCGGCGCCAATCTTGTCGAGTTTGTCGAGGGTAATCAGCGCATCGCCGTGGCGCTCCGGTGCGATTCCCGCAGCAATCAAAAGCGCGGTCAACAGCCTGCGGTCATTCACCCGGAAGGTGAAGCCATCAGCGCCGAGTCGGTGAAGAGCATCAGCGGTAGCGAGGACAACTTCGACTTCGGCCAGGCTCGATGCCTCACCCAGAATGTCGATATCGCACTGCAGAAACTGGCGATAGCGCCCTTTCTGAGGGCGTTCCGCCCGCCACACCGGCCCGGTGTGGAAGGAGCGGAAAACCGGGGGCAACACAGCGTGGTTGCTGGCATAGAACCTGGCCAATGGCACAGTCAAATCAAAACGCAAGCCAAGATCCGCGAGTTCTTCGGGGGACGTTGCCTGGCGCAGGTCTTCTGTATTAAGCCCGCGTTTGAGTATGGCGAAGCTCAACTTCTCGTTCTCCCCGCCAAGGCCAGAGTGCAGGCGCTCAAGGTCCTCAATGGCGGGGGTTTCTATTTCTTCAAATCCGTGGCGCAGATAGGTCTCACGGATGGTGCCGAGCAGCTGGTCTCGACGTTCCTTATCGCGGGGTGGAAAATCTCGCATTCCCCGCGCAGAGCTCACAGCCATAGGGCGATTCTGTCACTAAGCGCCAGTATCACCGGGAGCCAAGCCGGAGCCTTCTGCCTCGGCTGTGCGCACCTCGTCTTCGAGGCGACGCGTTGCTCCCCGCAACGCGGTCTCTGGATTAAGGCCTGTGCCACGCGCAGAGTGCACCAGAGCCAAGAGATAATCGCCAAGCTCCGCTTCGGTCGAAAAAACAGGCGTCTCGTGGGCTGGAGAGAAATCAACAACGCCAGCAGTGCGCTTCAGCGTGCTGCTGGCCCTGGCTAGCGCCGAGAGGCGCTCCGGAATGCCCTCCAGCGCGCTGGAGCGATGCTTTTTCTCTTCGGTCTTGATCTCTTCCCACCGGGCAACCACATCGTCCACGGTGGAAGCGGGACCATCGGCGAAAACGTGGGGGTGCCGATGACGCATCTTGTAATCAACCCCGGCGGCAACATCGTCAATATCGAAGGGTTCGCTGTGATCAGAGGCAGAAATGTCCGCATGAAAGAGCAGCTGATAGAGCACATCACCGAGCTCTTCCCGCAGATCTGCACGGTTACCGGTTTCGATGGCCTCCACTAATTCAAAGACCTCTTCCAAGAGATAGGGCACGAGGCTCTCATGGGTTTGTTCGGCATCCCACGGGCACCCTCCCTCACCACGAAGCGTGGCCATAGTGTCGATGAGTGCACGAAGGGCCAGGTGGCTATCTGTCATCGCTCTAGTCTGCCGGGGTGGCGGCCTCGGCCGCTATCGGGAAGAGCGCATCGATGACGCCTGCGACCCAGGTCACCAGAGCAGTGTCGCTGTAGTCCTCAGGAAGTGGAATCAAACACACTCTGGCCGGGGCGATGTATTTGGCCTTGGGGTATAAACGCACCAGGCGCACCTGCAGAGAATCCGGTAAGGGTGGGCCCACCACACGAAGGTTTGCGCCAATCACCATAACTTCGCTCAACCCACTCGCCATGGCTCGGCGACGAAGTCTCGTCACCTGAACCAGGGTGGCAACAGCTGTGGGTGGTGTCCCATAGCGGTCCGTCATTTCCTCGACGAGCCCGTCAATGCCGCCCTCAGTGGTCGCCGGCGCGGCGGACCCGGAGAGCTTTTGATACATCTCCAAGCGCAGGCGTTCGCTATCGATGTAGTCGGTGGGGATCCTCGCGTCAACCGGCAACTCGAGCCGCAGTTCGGTAAGCCCCGGCGCAACATCGTCTCGGAACAACGCAATGGCCTCGCCGACCATGCGCAAATACAGGTCAAACCCAACACCTTGAATGTGGCCGGCTTGTTCGGCGCCGAGCAGGTTTCCAGCCCCTCGCATCTCGAGGTCCTTGAGAGCAATCCGAGTGCCACCACCCAAATCTGTGGTGGCAGCGAGAGTGGCCAGGCGATCATGCGCGTTCTCACCCATCGGCAGTTCTGGGTCGTAGAGCAGGTAGGCATACCCGCGTTCACGGCCTCGCCCCACACGGCCACGCAATTGGTGAAGTTGGGAGAGGCCATAGCGCTCTGCCCGATCCACAATCAGCGTGTTGGCGTTGGTGACATCGAGTCCTGTTTCGATAATCGTCGTGGAGACCAAGACATCGAAGCGTCGCTCCCAGAAATCGACCATGACCTGCTCGAGATCAGCTTCTGCCATCTGCCCGTGCGCCACGGCAACTCTCGCCTCCGGCACGAGCTGCGCAATCTGCTGGGCCTTCGCCGAAATGCTGGAGACGCGGTTGTGAACGAAGAACACCTGTCCTTCGCGCAGCAATTCGCGACGGATGGCTGCGACCACCTGAGCGTCGTGATACGGGCCGACAAAGGTGAGAATCGGGTGGCGCTCCTCCGGCGGAGTCGCCAACGTCGACATCTCTCTGATTCCTGTGACCGCCATTTCCAGGGTTCTGGGAATGGGTGTTGCACTCATCGCTAAGACATCAACATTGGTTTTCAGTGCCTTCAGTAGGTCTTTGTGCTCAACCCCGAAGCGTTGCTCCTCGTCGATGATGACCAAGCCCAAATCTTTGAAAACCACGTTCTTACTGAGCAGTCTGTGGGTGCCAATGACCACGTCGATGCTGCCATCCGCTAAACCAGCAATTACTGCCTTCGCCTCAGCATCGCTTTGGAACCGAGAGAGAGCTCGGAGGTTGATGGGGAAGGGCGCATAGCGCTCTTGGAACGTCTCTAGGTGTTGCTTCACCAGCAATGTGGTGGGCGCAATGAGGGCCACCTGCTTCTGGTCTTGAACCGCTTTGAACGCTGCCCGGACGGCAATCTCTGTTTTTCCAAACCCCACATCCCCCGCCACAAGGCGGTCCATCGGAATCGGGCGCTCCATATCGGCTTTGACCTCGTCGATGGTGGTCAGCTGGTCCGGGGTTTCCACAAAAGGGAACGCTTCCTCGAGCTCGCACTGCCAGGGGGTGTCGGGAGCGAAAGCGAATCCGGGGGCAGCCATGCGCGCCGAATAGAGCTTGACTAAATCAACAGCGATATCGCGGACGGCCTTGCGGGCTTTGCCCTTCGCGGCGGCCCAATCGGAGCCCCCCATCTTGGAGAGTGCAGGATTATCGCTGCCGACATAGTGACTCAGCTGGTCGAGTTGATCGGTCGGAACATAGAGACGATCAGCGGCACCACCACGTTTGCTGGGCGCGTATTCCAAGACCACAAACTCTCTCTGGCTCTTGATGGCAGCCCGACCACCGGTCGAGATTTCGCGCTGCACCAGCTCGACAAACTTCCCAACGCCGTGGGTGTCATGAACCACAAAGTCGCCGGGGTTGAGTGACAGTGGGTCAACGACCCGCGTTCTCTTGGTGGCGAGCACGCGACCCGCACGCCTAGAGGCGGTGACTGCCTTCCCATACATTTCACGCTCGGTCAGAACACTCAGACCACCGTCGCTCAGCCAAAAACCTTCTCGAATGACTCCCTGGGTGACCAGCACAACGCCGGGGGTGGGGGCTGAGGTGAGCGTTTCATCGATGCGATGCGGAATATCGCGCTCACCCAGTACCTGAGCGGTCCGCTCAACCAGGCCGTGGCCGGCTGCGACACACACGACGGTGTCACCAGCGCTCACCCTGGAGGCAACAAACTCCCACGCTTCATCGGATCCAGGCTGCGTGAGAGGAAGCGGGGCGACGCCGGGTCGCAGGGTGTCCACCTCACCGGTGTCCAAACTGTCGATCGAAATCCAGGGCCTGGGGGCAACCGCGGCACGGAGTTCCTCGTGGGAGAGGAAGTCACCAGCGTTCACATCAACCGGTGCGGCACCACCCGCCATCGCTGCTGCTTCCCATGCTGCGTGAAGGAACTCGCGGTTGGTGTGAAGGAGTGCTTCCGCCCGGGCCGCCACCCTCTGGGCAGAGAGCTCGATCACCACCGTGTCGCTCGGGAAGAAATTCGAGGGCGGAACCAGGCCCTCCACCAACAGCGGCTGCAGAGCCTCCATGCCCTCCACCGGAATTCCCTGAGCCAGTTTCTCCAGCATCGTCTCGAGCCCCGGATACTCACCCTGGAGCTGAGCCGCGCGCTGGCGGACATCTGTACTCAGCAACATCTCCCGCACCGGCGGGACCGCGATGGTGTCCAGGTCCATCGGTAAGGACCGCTGATCGGCAACCGCAAAGTAGTGCAGCGTCTCGATTTCAGACCCAAAGAAATCCATCCGCACAGGATGTTCAGCAAGCGGAGGGAAGATATCCAGAATTCCACCGCGCACTGCATACTCACCGCGCCTGGTCACCAAATCGACCCGCGCATACGCGGCGTCAGTCACATAGGCGACCCAGTCCTCAAGCGAGGAGTCCTTGCCGCCCCGGGTTGCCACTCGCGTGTCCACGTCGAGAATGTGCGGGCTCACCGGTTGAACGAGTGCCCTCACTGATGCCACAACAACCAGTGGGGCGACTCGGTGGCCCTTAGCCGCCTCGGCCAGTGCGCCAAGCGCACTGCGCCTCCTGGCCACTGTTTCAGCGTGGGGGCTCAGGCGCTCATGAGGGAGCGTTTCCCAGGCGGGAAAATCGAGCACAGTCGTGTTCGGGGCCACTAGCCCCCGAAGTTCATCGCGAACCTGGTCGGACTCTCGACCTGTGGCGCAGACCACAACAACTACCCCGGTGTCCCCGGCTTGGCTGAGCACGGCAGCGATTGCGGGCGACCAGGCTCCAGCGGGAAGAGTGAGCGAACCGCCAGAGGAGAGTTCAGTGAGCGCCCGGGAGACAGCCTGATCCTGGGCTAGCCAGGTGGAAATGGGGGCAGGACTCACTCGCCTCAGTCTAGGTGCCAGGTAGGCGCTCTAGGAGAGAGGGTGAATACGCTGCTGGGCCGCCAGCAGCCCCTCGATAGCCATCGCCTCAGCGCCCTGGCATGCTAACTCCAGAACGGCAGGGAGGGTCTCTTCTTCGGCAGCGCTAAAGCGCCCGAGTACATAATCTGCCGGTGGCATACGACCCTCCGGTCGGCCAATGCCCACTCGAACCCGGCCAAAGTCTGTGGTGCCGAGCATCCGCGCGATATCGCGAAGCCCGTTGTGGCCGGCGTGACCGCCGCCAAACTTCAGTCGGACAACGCCTGGATCTAGGTCAAGCTCATCGTGAATCACGATGATGCGCTCTGGCGGAATCTTGTGAAAGGACGCCATTGCAGAAACCGGGGTTCCCGAGCGGTTCATAAAGCTCGAGGGGGCGGCCAAACGCACGGTGACACCGCTGGGGTGCTTGATCGCCGCGGTGACACCGTGGCTCTTGAACTTCTGAAACGAAACCGACGCGCTCTCGGCACACGCGGCAACAACACGGAATCCCACGTTGTGACGCGTGCGCTCATACTCGCTGCCTGGATTACCAAGCCCCACAATCAGCCACTCGGTGGCACCTGTGGTTTTAGCTGAGCCGAATCGTCCAAACAGGACTATTCGCCACCCGCGTCGCCGTCACCAGAACCTGAGTCACCGGAGCCCGAGTCGCCAGAGCCCGATTCACCAGATGCCTCTGCGGCTGGGGCGGTCCCACCGGACGCTGCAGCACCCGCGCCTTCAGCGACGGGCTCGTCGTCAGCAGCCTTGGAGGGCTCGTGAATGGCAAGAATCAACATCTCTGGAGGGCCAACCAATGTGGTGCCCTCTGGCAAGGTGATGTCACCAGCGTGGATTTGGGCACCCGAGGTCAGGCCCTCCACAGAAACGCTCACGAATTCAGGAATATGAGTTGCCTCGGCTTCCACGCTAATCGTGTTGTGCTCAAGCTGAACCATCATGCCGGGGTAAGGCTCGCCGTCGACGTGAACACCAATATCGACGGTGACCTTCTCGCCCTTGCGGACAATAACGAGGTCCAAGTGTTCGATGATCTGACGCACTGGGTCGCGCTGGATGTCTTTGATCAGCACCAAGTGCTGGTCGCTGGGAAGCTTCAAATCAATCAGTGCGTTGGAGCGACGCGCAATCAGGGTTGTCTCGTGCGCGGGAACCGCGACGTGCAAAGGCTCTGAGCCGTGGCCGTAGACCACTGCGGGGATTTTTCCGGCGGCGCGAAGCTTGCGCGCAGCACCTTTTCCAAACGAAGTGCGGACGTCGCCATCCACAACGTGGTTATCAGCCATTTTCTTGCTCCTAGGTCAGTGTGTTCTCGAACTCGAACGTCCTAGCGTGAGGAGAGACCATAGGAGCCTTCTCCACCGCGTCGATTACGAAGTGTCATCGGACACTTCCTCGCCGAAGTACTCCGTCATGCTAGCCCAGGGTATGCCCGCAGGTCTAACCGAGTTTTTGGCTCCGTCTCGCCCGAAGGGCCCAGAGTGCAAGAACAACACCGATCGCCACTGCCGTGGTGGCGACCGACTGCCACGGCAGAGTCACCACTAGCACCAAACAGCCCACCACACCGAGCCAAGGCAGCCACGCCGGTAGAACCCTCTCTGCTACTGGCTGCCTGGTCGCACCCCAGTGCGCAATCGCGTAATAACTCAGCACTGCTCCAGACGATGCGCCCACCAACCACAGGGGGTCAAGAAGCAAGACCGCCACTATGGCAGCCACTCCCATCGTCATCTCAGCAACCACCGGCGACGATGTCCGTGGCCACACAACCCCCAGCGCCGCTGGCAAATCCCCCGATTGGGCCATCGCCATCGACGTCCGACTAAGCCCCGCCAAAATGGCGGCCAGTGAGCCGAGGCTCGCAAGCGCTGCAACCGCGATAACAGAGGGGGCAAGTCCAGGTGGGGCCAAGTCGGCAAGGGGTGCCGTGCTCGAGGCAAGGGCCGCAACACCGAGCTTGGCACTCACAGCCCATCCAATGAGGCCATAGAGCACGAGCACGGCCAGGAGCGTGCCGAGAATGACAGCGGGCAGTACTCGCCTCGGATTCTTGACTTCATCACCCAGGGTTGCCATTCGCGCATAGCCGGCAAAAGCGAAGAACATCAAACCTGCCGCCTGAAGCACGCCAAACCCAGTGGCACCCACCCACTCCACGGGCGCACCCGGTGCCGGAGCGGCGACAACCAGAGTGGTGACCAAGACACCCACGACCACAACCACGGCGGCCATGCTGATCGCCGCTGTCGTGCGAATACCGGTGATGTTGAGAGTCGCAAAGAGGGCAATAAGACCAGCTGCGACGACCGGGGCATAGTCGGGGGCCAGATACCTCGCAGCAACGAGGGCGATGGCGCCAGTGGAGGCCGTCTTGCCGATCAAAAACAACGATCCAGCGAGAAAGCCCACACGCGGTGACACGTACTTCTGCCCAAACCGATAAGCCCCACCCGACACCGGATTTTCTAGAGACAACTGCGCCATGACTAGAGCGTTGAGAAGAGCAATAGTGCCGGCAATGACCAGAGCCACCAACAGCCACGACCCGGCACGCTGTGCTGCCGGAGCCCAGACATAAAACACGCCGGCACCAATCATGGAGGACAGGCCAATAGCACTTGCCCCCAGGGGGCCAAGGCGTCGCGCCAAGCCGCTCACGGGCACAGCATAGCTAGCGTGAAAGACTAGGAGGTGACCATGAGCATGAATTTTCCTGAGGATGACGAACCGCCGTTTCGTCCGCTGCGCCGGCGCATCATGCAGGTCGTGGTCAGCCTGGCAATCGCGGCACTAGTTCTCCCCGGCTTCATCGTGACCTGGTCAACCCAGGCGAGAACGGCCAACTACGCCTGCCAGATAGCGGTTGACTACTACGCTCCAGGCGCGAGCGCCGCCAAAGCCAGCTTTAGTCTGCTCAATCTGGCCATCCCCGGCTGGAATTGCTATGCCGTGCGCTTTGATGGAAGCGAAGCGTTCGTTGCCCACTTAGGCATTATTCCTGGCGCTCCGCGCCTCGTCCCACAGAGTGGAAGCTAAGCAGCCCCATCGAACATCGAGGTGACCGAACCGTCTTCGAAAACCTCACGAATTGCTCTGGCCAGCAGCGGCGCAATCGGCAAAATCGTCAAGCGGTCCCAGTGCTTCTCTGCGGGAATTGGCAGAGTGTCCGTGACCACTACCTGGTCAATCAAATCGGACTGCAGAACCTCAGTGGCTGGGTCTGAGAAGACCGCGTGGGTGGCGGCAACGACGACACCCTTTGCTCCGGCATTCTTGAGGGCCTCCGCAGCCTTGGCGATAGTCCGACCGGTGTCGATCATGTCGTCGACCAGAAGGCAGACGCGGCCTTCCACTTCACCGACAATCTCGTGAACCGACACCTGGTTGGGAACCGCAGGGTCACGTCGCTTGTGAATGATGGCCAAGGGTGCGCCCAACTTGTCACTCCAGACATCAGCAACCCGAACGCGACCCATATCCGGGCTCACCACGGTCAGGCTCTTAGCCTCGAGAGTCTTCCGGATGTGCTCCATCAGGACCGGCATCGCAAAGAGGTGATCGACAGGCCCGTCGAAGAACCCTTGAATCTGTGGGGCATGGAGATCAACACTCATAATGCGGTTCGCTCCAGCAGCTTTGAACAGATCCGCGATGAGCCGGGCGGAGATCGGCTCGCGACCGCGGCCCTTCTTGTCTTGGCGGGCGTAGGGATAGAAGGGCGCGACAACAGTGATGCGCTTCGCACTAGCGCGCTTGAGGGCGTCCACCATAATCAGCTGCTCCATCAACCACTCGTTGATGGGGAAGGGGTGCGCCTGGATGACGAAGACGTCGGAGCCTCGCACGCTGTCGCTATAGCGGGCGTAGATCTCACCATTGGCAAACGTGCGCGCCTCAGTGGGAACAAGTTCAGTACCAATTTCCTTGGCCACTTGTTCAGCGAGTGAGGGGTGTGCCCGACCGCTCACCAGCACGAGATTCTTCTGAGTGGTGGCGGTGATGTTGGTCACAGTCGTTTCGCCTTCGTTTCCGGGGCGTCTTGGCCCCCCTAATTATCTCTTAGTGGCTTTTTTACCGCCAGCAGCCTTCTTGGCCGCGGTGGCCGCCGGCGTGCCGTCCCGGTTGGCTTCAACCCAACCTTCTAGGTTGCGCTGGGCGGCAACGCTAATCGCTAGCGCCCCCGGTGGCACATCTCGCCTCACCACTGCGCCGGCAGCGGTGTAGGAACCGTCCCCCAGGGTCACCGGCGCTACGAAAACCGTGTGCGATCCAGTGCGCGAATGTGCGCCCACGACAGTCCTGTGTTTGTTGACCCCGTCGTAGTTAGCAGTAATCGCACCAGCGCCAATGTTGGTGCCCTCACCGATATCGGCATCGCCGATGTAGGAGAGGTGAGGAACCTTGGCGCCACGCGCCAAGGTCGAGTTCTTGATTTCGACGAACGCTCCAACCTTGCCATCCTCGCCAACATCAGCACCGGGGCGGAGATAGGAGAACGGGCCAACGCTTGCACCGGCACGAATATGGGCACCCTCGGCGTGGGTTCGAACCACCACAGCGCCCTCGCCGACGGCGGTGTCGCTCAGGGTGGTGTCTGGTCCGATGACGGCGCCGGAGGCGATGCTGGTGTCTCCGCGGAGTTGAACGCCCGGGAGAATCTCTACGTCACTAGCGATCTGAACACCTAGGTCGATGAAGCAACTTGAGGGGTCATGCACCGTCACACCCGCGAGCTGGTGACCGCGCACAATCATCTGATTCAAGAGCGCCTGGACTTCGCCGAGTTGAACGCGATCATTGATGCCCTGGAGCAACCAGGAATCCTCGACGCGAACAGCGCCGACCTCGTGGTCTTTGGCCAAAGCCTCGACCACATCCGTCAGGTATTTCTCGCCCTGTGCGTTGTGGACTCCAATCGAGCCCAAAGCTTCAGCAACAGCAGCGCGAGTAAAGACGTAACTGCCGGCATTGACTTCGAGCAGTGCGGCTTCCTCGGGCGAGGCGTCTGATTCTTCGACAACACGAAGAACCCGACCATCGCTTGCCCGAATGACCCGGCCATAACCGGTGGGGTCATCGAGCACGGTGGTGATGATGGTGGCTGGCGCCTTCTGGTCGCGATGGTGACTAAGAACTGCGCGCAATGTGTCGGAATCGAGCAGTGGCACATCACCACTCACCACCACGACATCACCGCTGAAAGACTTCGGAAGTGCAGCAATTGCCACCTCGAGGGCGCGTCCCGTTCCAGGAATTTCGTCCTGGACAACACGCAACGCTTCAGGGGCCCAGTCGATCACCGCGGCCTCAACCTGCTCACGCTCGTGGCGAATAACAACAACCAAGTGCTCAGGCTCGAGAGCCTGAGCAGTGGCGAGAACGTGGCCAATCATCGGCACACCCGAGAGGGTGTGCAGGACTTTTGCGGTTGCCGATTTCATTCGGGTCCCTTGGCCGGCGGCCAAGATCACGACGGCAAGCGCGCTGTGCGACATACCCATCATTTAAGCCTATGGAGGGCTTAGTGATGGCCAACCTCGAGATGCTGTGTTGGCTCCGCCCCCAGGATTCGAACCTAGACCTAACAGCTCCAAAGGCTGTCGTGCTGCCGTTACACCAAGGCGGAATGGCCCGGAGGCCTCCCCTAGTCTGCCAGAGGTCCGATAATGGTGGGGTGAGTGTTTCTGAGGATGATGTCGATCGCATTGTCCACGCGTGGCGTCGAGAACGCCCCGATCTCGATGTGTCCCCTTTGGAAGTCCTCTCCCGCGTCACCCGGATTGCCAAATACGTGGAGAACTTCCGCCGGGAGGCTTTTCGCTCCTCTGGCTTGGAGTCTTTTGAGTTCGATGTTCTGGCTGCCCTTCGCCGCGCTGGCAAGCCCTACCGGATGAGCCCCAAGAACCTCCTTCACGAGACGCTCGTCAGCTCTGGTGCCCTGACCCATCGCTTGACGAAGCTGGAGGCCAGAGGATTTGTTACCCGCTCAGCTGATCCGGATGACGGAAGGGGCGTTGTCGTCGCCCTTACCCCGGCAGGGGTCAACGCGGTCGACGCGGCGCTCTCCCACCTCATTCACGCGGAGCGCTCGCTGTTGTCTTCTCTTGGTAAGAGCGAACAGCGCTCTGTTGCCCAGGCTCTGCGGCAGCTCAACAGCGACATCACGCAACGCTAAGCCATCCCTCTCGGGGCCGTGTCATACTCAATGCGTCCCCCGCACCCAGGAGAATCCGTGCTCACCACGTCACCACGTCACCACAGACTGCGCCTTGTTACCGGGCTCTCGGCCGTGCTGGTGGTCCTGCTGGATCAGGCAACCAAATGGTGGGCAGAAACCTCACTGGAGCTCTTTGAGTACCACCCGGTCATCGGTGATCTGCTCGGCTGGCGCTTGGTTTATAACCCGGGAGCAGCATTTGGGATTGCCGCTGATTTCACGTGGGCGCTGACCATCCTCGCTGGCATTGCTGTTCTTGCCCTCACCGTCTATGGCTTCACTAACCGAGCGCCCTCGATTGCGATCGGAATTGCGGCACTTCTCGGTGGAGCAATTAGCCACTTGGGCGACAGGCTGTTCCGGGACCCAGGCTTTGCCGTGGGACACATCGTCGATTTCATCGACTACTCGGGCTTCTTTGTGGGCAATGTCGCCGACATCTTCTTAGTCGGCGGTGCGATTTATCTGGTGGTAGCCAGCCTGTTTCAGAAGGACCCTACCCAGACACCAGATGCGCGCCCCGAGCAGGAGAACTCGTAACCACTGCGTAGCGGCCACCTTCGCTGCACGCGGCGTGAATCGCTTCGGCATGATGTTGATCGCGCGCCAGCATCGCACAGGTGGGACCAGAGCCTGAGACCATCACCGCCAACGCCCCGTAAGCGAGGCCTTTTTCTAGCGTTGCTTCGAGTTCGGGCTCAAGATCAATGGCCGCTTGGGCCATGTCGTTGATGAGGTGAGGCGCAAGCGCCTCTGGGTCTCCCCGGTAGAGGGCATCGATAAAGGCATCGGGAAGAGATTCGGGCAGGACAACATCAACCTCAGAGCGCAGCTCGTCGAGCCTGCCATAGACGCCGGGCGTTGCCAGGTGCTCCATCGAGGGCACAATCACCCAGTGGAAAGGAGAAGACTTCAGTGGCTCGAGGATTTCACCACGCCCTCGACCCAGCGCTGTGCCGCCCTCGAGGAGGAACGGAACGTCAGAGCCAAGCTCGGCTGCAATATCGAGCAACTCCACCTGCGAGAGCCCGGTCTGCCACAGCTCGTTGATGGCAATCAACGTGGCGGCCGCATCAGCGGAACCGCCTCCCATGCCGCCACCGACTGGCACCTTCTTGTCGATCTGGATCGAGACCGCGTCGGTACGCCCGGTTGCCAGGCCCACTGCAGCGACGGCCTTCATCGCCAGATTGTTGCCATCGAGGGGAATCTCGCCGAGGTTCACATCACCGGAGACCGCAATCGAGAACTCGTCAGCCGGGCTGAGGGTCACGGTTTCCCACACATCGACAGCCTGAAAACAGGTGAGCAAGTCGTGATAGCCATCGGCTCGCCTGGGGCCAACCCTCAAGACCACATTGATTTTCCCAGGAGCCCTGGCAATCACGCTGGAGTCAGGCAGGGGGCGAGAGGGCATAACAGCAGACTAGCGAATGGCGCTTAACGACCCCAGGAGGGGACGATTTCCGGCACGATCGAGCGATACACCAGCAGTCCCAGGACCTCGATACCCAGCTGAACGATGACCACGAGTGGCACCAACCCCCAGGCCTCGACATCGAGTGCCAAGGCAATCGGCAGCATGATGATGCCTCCGCGCCCAGCCCCCACAATCATCATCGCCCGCTTCTCTGCTTGGCTCAGAGACGCCAAGATTCCTGCCAGCAAACCAATCGGTGCCAGGAGAACCAAGAAGGCAAAGAACAGCGGGACTAACCGATAGAGCTCTTCTAAGTGCTCAAGTTGGCCGGGCACACGATTCCAGAGCACCAGAGCGATCGAGATACTGATGACGGGAACGCTGAATCGGGTCAGGGCGATTCGTGCGCTCGCAACGCCGGAGAACTGCCGGCCAAGGCCCTGCACCAGCAGGGCAAGCAGCGAGGGCGCAACAATAACCACGCCGATGACCACGAAAGTGGGCGGGAGGTCCTCGAGTCGAAAAGCTCCGGTGCTGAGCACCACGGCGTAGAGGGGAACCACAATCAGCTGGCCCACCAGCAACAGAGGCTTGGTGGCCAACACGCTCTCCACATCACCGCCCGCCTGGGCGGCCGTGGAGAGTGAGAGGGCAACACCCGGGGCCAGGAGCACCAGCAGCAAGCCGACTTGCAACTCTGGCGACTGCCACAACACCCTGGAGAGCACGAACGCGATGATCGGCACCACCACAAGGTTCAGGGCAAAGAGTGGCACCAAGACGCGTGGTTTCGCGAGCGCTTTCCCGACCGAGAGAAGGGGAAGTGACGAGACGACAAGAAACACCATGAGCGCCAAGGACCCCCACTGGAGTGCGACCAGGACCTCGCTCTGGAGAGGCGCATAGACGCCCAGTGCTCCGCCGAGTGCGATTCCCGGAAGGATCCAGGCAATGGAATATCCCCCGGCTTTGGTCATCTCATCGCCAGCCAGGTTTGTGCCAAGCTCACGTATCCCTCAAGTGACCAGGCCTCGCCACGGTCTTCGGGGTTGAGCCCAGCAGCCGTGATGATCTCGCTCACCCGGTCTGGGCCAAGATAGGAGGCGAGAGATCCCCTCGACATTTTCCGTCTCGTCGCAAACGCATGATCGACTAAGTCCCAGACAACCTGGCGCAGTTCCTCAGTGCCAGGCGCTGGCCTGGCCTCCATCGCCACCAATAAAGAATCGACGTTGGGCACTGGCCAGAACACCTGCCTAGACACGCTTCCCGCAGTCGACCATGTCCCGTACCAGGCAGCCTTGACGCTCGGTCCTCCATACGCCTTGGACCCGGGCCCTGCGGCCAAACGTTCTGCGACCTCTGCCTGGACCATCACCAAGACCCGCGTCAGCGCGGGCAGTGTCGCCAGCAGGTGCAACACAATCGGAACCGAGGTGTTGTAGGGAAGGTTCGCCACAATCGCGCTGACATCCTGGGGAATCTCCGTGGTCACCAGCGCATCCGCGTGAATGACCTGTAAGGGACGACCAGGCTGCAACCTCGCAGCCGTTGTCGGCAAAAGCTCTGCGAGCCGACCATCAATTTCTACAGCACACACCTCTGCGCCTGCTTCCAGAAGACCAAGAGTCAGGGAACCAAGCCCTGGGCCCACTTCAAGAACACGCTCTCCCTGCTTCACCGACGCTTTGGCGACAATCTTTCGCACCGTGTTCGCATCGTGCACGAAGTTTTGCCCGAGCTTTTTGGTGGGCACCAAAGAAAGCTCTGCTGCCAGCTGTCGAATCTCGGTCGCACCGAGTAGACCGCCGCCTGACTCAGGCGCACTCATTGTGCGGCCTGACCAGAGGTGGACGTCTGGTCCCAGGTGCCATAGACCTCATAGGTGTTGGCAGTGAGCTGAGTAGCGAGCTCGTTCACCCCAACGCCCAGCGTCTCGGCCATGCTTCGCACCGTGTAGGGAACCATGTAGGGGCTATTGGGTTTTCCTCTGAAAGGAATAGGGGTCAAGAACGGGGTGTCCGTTTCCACCAGGATGTGCGAGCGTGGCATGATCCTCAGCGCATCGCGCAAACCCTCGGAGTTCTTGAACGTCACCGTTCCAGAAAACGATGCATACCAACCGTTCTCCGCGAGAATCTCGGCTAGTTCGCCATCACCGCTAAAACAGTGGAACACGGTGCGCTCCGGCGCACCGTCGCCCTTCAGAGTCTCGACCACAGCACGATGAGCATCGCGGTCGTGAATCTGGAGAGCCAAGTTGTGTTCCTTGGCGATGCGAATGTGTTCACGGAAGCTCTGACGTTGAACCTCGTGGAGGGGCTCCTCAGTCCGGAAGAAATCAAGACCGGTTTCCCCAATGGCAACAACCCGGGGCTTGCTGGCTAGGCCAGCAATGGCTTCCAGCGCGGCCGAGAGCGCCCCACGCTCATGAAGCCTGGGTGCCTCATTGGGGTGCAGGGACACTGCAGCGAGCACTCGGGGCTCGCTGGCAGCGAGTGCCACAGACCACTGGGATGTCTCAACATCCGTGCCCACTTGAACAACACCGGCCACACCGACGGCTTCTGCCCGATCGAGGTGCTCTCGGTAATCCATCGGGTTCTCGCCATCGGCAAACTCGAGATGGGCGTGATTGTCATAGACCGCAACCTCAAGGGGCTCTGGTTCTGGCGGGTAGGCGAGGGCTCGATCTCCGGCCTCTAAATCACCGCGTTGCCTGATGTGGGCGGGAAGGGCTTCCTCGCTCTGCATCGACGCTTACTTCTCCTGCTCAACCCTGGGGAACAGGGGCTCTAGTTCGCCAAGGTGTGAGCCCACCGGCAGCACTCCCCGTGCTCCAGCCTCAAAAACCTTCTGGTCGACCAGCTTGCCCAGCGACGCTTCTGCCCCCAGTGCGCTCCAGAGCTTCTGGGTGGCCTCAGGCATAAAGGGTGAGAGCACAACGGCTAGTGCGCGAAGCGCATCTGCCACGGAATAGAGCACGGCATCCAAGCGCTCTGCGTTGGCCTCATCCTTCGCGAGAACCCAGGGTTCCTGCTCGGTGATGTATCCATTGGCGTGTTCCACAATGCGCCAAATCTGGTGCAGGGCCTCGTGGGGCGCAAGCGCGTGCATCGCCTCATCGGCAGCAGCAATGGCGCTCTGCAGCGTCGCTGCGAGAGCATCTTCTGCATCAGTGTTGACGAGGGTGGGGTCTGGAACAACGCCATCGCGGTAGCGATGAATCATCGCGATCACCCGCGATGCCAGGTTTCCAAAACCATTGGCCAACTCGGCCTCGTAGCGGGCAGAGAGGTCCTCCCAGCTAAACGAGCCGTCAGAACCAAAGGTGATGGCGCGAAGGAAGTAGTAGCGGAATGCGTCTGAACCAAACACATCGGTAATGGCAGACGGGGCAATACCGGTGAGCTTCGACTTCGACATCTTTTCGCCACCCACCAGCAACCACCCGTGGGCGAAGACCTTGGCTGGTGGCTTAAGACCTGCAGCCATCAGCATGGCTGGCCAAATCACGGCGTGGAAGCGGGCAATGTCTTTACCGACCAGCTGGATAGCAGGCCAACGCCTCTGGAATGTTGCCTCATCGGAACCCCAGCCGGTGGCCGTGATGTAGTTGAGCAGGGCTTCAAACCACACGTAGGTCACATGGCGGCTATCGAAGGGAACTTCAATACCCCAGTCGATGTTCGAGCGCGAGATAGAGAGGTCATCGAGACCTCTCGTGACAAACGCGATGATTTCATTGCGCACGCTCGCCGGCTGGATGAAATCGGGCTGATCGCGATACAGCTCCAGCAGGCGCTCCTGGAAGTCACTCATCTTGAAGAAGTAGTTCTCTTCTTTCAAGACCTCGACCGGGCGACCGTGAATCTCGCAGACCTTCTGGCCCTCGTATTCGCCCTGACCGTCGTGCAGATCACCGGGAGCTTTGTATTCCTCGCAACCCACGCAATAGAAACCCTCGTATTCGCCCTGATAGATGAAGCCTTTGTCGTGAAGCAGGGTCAGAAACTTCGTGACCGCGCTCTCGTGGCGTTCCTCTGTGGTGCGAATGAAGTCGTCATTAGCCAGGTTCAAGGTCGCAAGAAGTGGCTTCCAGGCCTGCTCCACCAGCCGGTCAGCCCATTCTTTAGGGCTCACGCCATTGGCCATGGCGGTGCGCATAATTTTCTGGCCGTGCTCATCAGTTCCGGTCAAGAACCAGGTGTCAATGCCGCTCTGGCGCATCCACCGGGAAAGAACATCAGCGGCGACCTCGGTGTACGCATGCCCAATATGCGGCACGTCATTCACATAGAAAATCGGTGTCGCAATAAAGAAAGATTCAGGGCGCGTGATTGCCATAGAACGACAATCCTAGCGACCGTCGTTGCGGGCGCGAAGGTACTGAGAGGGCCACCTGGCCTCAAGACCCAGCTCCACCGCCACGCGCCTGGCAAAGGTTGGCTCGCGCAAGAAAGCCCGGCCGGCGAGGACAACATCGGCGAGGCCATCCTTCACAATGCTCTCCGCCTGCGCAGATTCGGTAATCAGTCCGACCGCGGCCACCGGTATCCCCGCTTCGTTGCGGATTCTCGTGGCGAAGGGCACTTGATACCCAGGCCCCAGGACAATCTTTTGGCCAGGGTCAAGGCCACCAGAGGACACATCCATCATGTCCACGCCGCGGCCCCCCAGCATGCGGGAGAGCTCGATGGACTCCTCGATATCCCAGCCGCCCTCAACCCAGTCGCTTGCCGAGATGCGCACGAGCAAGGGCATCGACTCCGGCATTGCCGAGCGCACGGCATCGGTGACCTCGAGCAGAATCTTTGCCCGACCAGCAAGGTCGCCACCATAAACATCACTTCTCTTGTTGGAGATGGGCGACAGGAACTCGTGCAGCAGATAGCCGTGTGCTGCGTGAATCTCGATGGCGTCAAAGCCCGCCTCCACCGCCCGGGTGGTGGCTGCCGCAAAGTCCAGAACGAGCTTCTCGAGGTCACCAAGCGTCATCTCGGCAGGGACTGCCATGGTCCCAAAAGCGTGCGCACTGGGTGCAAATGTTTCCCAGCCCCCCTCGGTCGCAGACAGGGCTGTGGGCCCCTCCTGCCAGGGAATCCGGGCCGACGCCTTCCGGCCGGCGTGCGCCAGCTGGATGGCAACACGGGCCCCCTGGGCGTGTAAGAAACCAAGAACAGAGGACCAGGCATCCCGTTGTTCGTCGTTCCAGATACCGGCGTCACCGGGGGTGATGCGCCCCTCGGGGCACACGGCAGAGGCCTCCACAATGATGAGGCTGGCGCCACCCGTGGCGAAAGCGCCCAGGTGGACATGGTGCCACTGGTTCACCACACCATCGACAGCGGAGTACTGACACATCGGAGAGACCCAGAGACGATCGGGGACCGTGAGAGAGCGCAGAGTGATGGGGCTAAAGAGGCTGGAGCTCACCGGGAATCCTTTGTCTAGGGAGAACCCCTCGAGCGTAGCGCTCGGGGGTTCTAGCCTTTGTCGCCCTCCACACTCGAGCGATAGAGCTCGCCCTTCGGGATACCCCACTCTTTTGCCACACTCGCGCAGGCTTCCGAGCGCTTCGCGCCCTCAGCCATCAACACCTGAACAGCCTGGAGTGCCCCGCTGAGGTCACCACTTCTACTGGGCGCACCACCCACGACCACGACGATTTCGCCCTTGACTGTGCCGGAGAAGCGCTCGGCCAGTTCCCCGAGTGTGCCCCAGGCAATTTCTTCAAACATCTTGGTGATTTCCCGGGCGACGCAGGCGGGGCGAGCAGCACCAAAAGCCTCGCCCATATCCCCCAGCGATTGCGCGAGGCGATGAGGGGATTCAAAGAAAATGAGAGTCCGTGGTTCGCTAGCCAAGGATTCGAAGTACCCGGTGCGGCCCTTTTTGGGGATAAAGCCCTCGTGGACGAATCGATCGGTGGGTAGTCCACTGACTGCTAAGGCGCTCAGGCCAGCGCTTGGCCCAGGGATAACGCTCATCGGAATGTTCCGAGCCCTGGCCGTGGAGACCAGCACATAGCCCGGGTCGCTCACCAAAGGCATCCCGGCATCAGAAATGAGAACCACGGTGGAGCTGATTGCCTGGGTGACGATCTCGTCAACCCCAGCGGATTCGGAGTGTTCGTTGGCCGAGATGAACCGCGCGTGAGTCGTGAGACCCAAAGCACGAATCAAGGATTTGGCGACCCTGGTGTCCTCAGCGACGATGACATCGGCCGAGGTGAGTGCTTCCCTAAGCCTCGGGGAGGCATCACCCAGGTTTCCGATGGGGGTCGCAGCGACAATCAACACGAGCCCTATCCTGCCAGGTGCACCTCGAGCGCTTCGATTGTGGTGATCGGCAGTCGACACACCCCGCCCTCACACAAGTACGCAACGGGGACTGACCCATCGGTGCGACCCTCAAAGAGGGAGAAGTCGTGCGCCACAAATTCCTCCGCCTGCAGAGAGCTCACCACTGCCACGACAGCAGCCGAATGCCACAGGCCACCGGCCCGCACGACAAGATCATTCACGTGGTCTGCGACCACGACAATGTCCCTGGCAGGCCTCGCGAGCTCGGAGAGCACGCGCAGCACTCCCCCTGTGCCCAGTGGCATGGCCATCGCGTGAGCGACAAACGGTGACACCAGTTGCACCGCCCACTCTCGGTAGTAACCCTCCCCCGTGAGGCTTGCAAGCCGGAGGGCAGCCAGAGCAAGAAGGGCGACACCTGAGGGGCTGGCCCCCTCAGAGATGTCACCGCTTCCACTCATTCGATGCTTGGCAACGAGAGGGTCTGTCGTGGCCTCCGGTGGCAGCGCCCGATAGTAATCAAGTAGCGTGCGGCCCTTGGCCACGAGATCCGAATCAGCAAGGGCGAGCCCCAGCTCAATGAGCCCCAGTGCGAACCCGCCATAGTCCTCAGCCGTTGCCACCGCAGAGGAGACAACTCCGTCGCGCGAGACTCGAACGAGTGACCCATCCAAGCGGACATGGTTCTCCCACAACCAGGTTGCAATATCGAAGCCCAGTGTGCCGGGGTCCCCCTCAACACCTGCCCTGTGGGCGAGGGCTAAGCCTTCTAGAGCAAGCCCATTCCAGCCGGTCACAATCTTGTCGTCGATGGCTGGTGGCACCAAACCGGAGCGCCCTTTGGCGTCTCTCCCGAAGTACCCGCCCTCGCTGGAGACACCATCAATGATGCTCTCGCTATCTTGGGCTGAGCCAAGAGCGCCACCGACGAAGAGCTGATGACGGAAGAAGCTCACAATTCCAGCGGCGGTGTCGGTCATGCCAATCCTCGAATACGCCTGAAGCAAGCCTGCGTTATCGAAAAGCATGCGCTCGTAGTGGGGGTCGCTGAAGTCCCTCATCGTGGAATACCGAAAGAAACCACCCTCAACAGCATCCCGCAAGGGTGAGCCCGCATAGCTGGCAAGCAAGCGGGCGGCAAGCGCCCCTGCTTCGGCGTTCGAGGCCGCTGCTTCAGAGAGCAGAAAGTTCACCACCGGCGTGGTGGGGAACTTAGGCGCTCCGCCAAAGCCCCCGTGCTCGGTGTCCTCCTGCGCGATAAAGGCATCAACGATCACGGAGAGCTGATCAGGGCTCGGGATAGCGCCGGTCCCGGAGGCTGCGCTGCGATGAGCAACCACTGCGTCAACGAGCGAGCGAGAACTCTCGAGCACGTCCTCTCGCTTCTCCTGCCATGCCTTAGACACCGCCACCATCACTTCGGGAAAAGAAGGCAGCCCGTGGGCGGACTTGGGGGGTAAATAGGTGGCTGCATAGAACGTCGCGCCCTCGGGGGTGGCGAAGATGGTGAGGGGCCAGCCAAGATTCTCTGTGAAGGCAGCGGCCTGTGCCATGTAGAGGGCATCAACGTCCGGGTGTTCTTCCCGGTCTACCTTGATGGCCACTAGGTTCTCATTGATCAACGCGGCAATCTCAGGGTTAGCAAAGCTTTCCCTGGCCATCACGTGACACCAGTGGCAGGTCTGATACCCAATGGAGATCAGTACCGGGACATCGCGCTTCCTGGCAGCATCAAACGCTTCTTCCCCCCAGGGGAACCAGTCAACGGGCTGGTTCGCGTGAGAGCGAAGGTAGGGGCTAACCGCGTCGCCGAGGCGACTCATCGACACTTACCAGTTGCCATCATCTGGGTGGGTGCCCACCCGACGATCGGCATCCATTGCTGCGATGGCGGCCATGTCATCGCCAGTGAGCTCAAAGTCGAAGACATCGAGGTTCTCCCTAAGGCGCTCTTTCTGGGAGGACTTCGGGAAGATGATGATGCCCTCTTGCAAGTGCCAACGAAGAACAACCTGGGCGATGCTCTTGCCGCGAGCCTTCGCAATATCGGCAAGGCCCGGCAATTCGGAGAGCTCATACTTCGCTTGACCGAGTGGACCCCATGCCTCGGTGAGGATGCCAAGGGGCTCCTGGAAGGCCCGAAGCTCACGCTGCTGGAACGCAGGGTGCAATTCGACCTGGTTGATGGCAGGGACAATGCTGCCAGCCTCCAGGACACGCTCCAGGTGTTCCTGCTGGAAGTTGGAGACACCAATGGCCTTAGTGAGGCCAGCGCGGTGGAGGTCTTCGAGAACCAACCAGGTCTCCACGAACTGGTCACGAAGTGGTGCTGGCCAGTGAATGAGATAGAGGTCGACCTGATCGAGCCCCAAGAGATCAAGGCTCGTCTGGAGGGCTTGGGCCGCGGTCTCGCTGCCCTGGTCTGAGTTCCAGAGCTTGGTGGTGACAAAGAGTTCGTCCCGGGGAATACCGCTCTTCGCGATCGCTCGACCCACAGCGCCTTCGTTGCGATAGATCATCGCGGTGTCGATGTGGCGATAGCCGACCTCGAGGGCGTCTAAGACAACCTGCTCGCAGACTTCGTCGTCCACTTTGAATACGCCAACTCCCAGCTGGGGGATGACATCCCCGTTGTTGAGAGTGAGCGAGAGTTGGCCAGCTGGAGTTTTCATATCCCTATCCTCACACGCCCCATACCCTCACACAACGGCAGTGGGAGGAGACTCCGTCGCTGTCTCCTCCCACTGACCTAGTGCTGAGTTTAGTGAAACATCGCCTACTTGGTCGACGTTGCGTTGACCTCATAGGAGGTGTTTGTTGACTCAAAGAAGTTCACCAGCTGCAGAGTGTCGTTGGCGGTTGCCATCCACTTTGCGGGGTTGGTGACGTTGTATTCGGTTTCGAATCCGAGTTCTTCGAGGCGACGGTCAGCCAAGTACTTGACGTACTGGTTGATGTAGTTCGCGTTCAGGCCGAGGATGCCGTTCGGGAGGAGGTCGTGGTTGTAGGCCTCTTCCATCTCGACAGCGTCGAGAATCATCTGGCGAATTTCGTTAGCGAACTCAGGGGTCTGCAGGTCGGGGTTTTCTTCCAGAACCGTGAGGATCAGGTTGATACCGAACTTGAGGTGCAGGCTCTCGTCGCGAACAATCCAGTCCACGAGGGATCCGAAGTTACGCAGCAGGTTCCGCTGGCGGAAGCTGAGCGCGACCATGAAGCCCGAGTAGAACCAAATGCCCTCGAGGATGACGTTGTAGGCAACGAGGTTGCGCACGAAGTCCTGCTTGCCCGCGGTGGTCGTGATGTCTACGGTGTCTTCGGTCATCCGGCGGATGAACTTGACCTCGAAGTCTTCCTTACGGGCCATCGAGGGAACATCGACGTGGGAGGCATAGGCTGCCTCGCGGTCGATCGGGAACGTCTCGAGGACGTACTCGAAGCTCATGCAGTGGTTGGCTTCTTCCCACATCTGCTTGGCGAGGTAGAGGTGCGCCTCAGGAGCGTTGATGTAGGGGTAGACGCCAAAGGCCAGTGCCTTGTTGACGAGCAACTCGCTGGGGTTGAAGTAGCTCATCAAGAAGGTGATGGCGTGACGCTCTTCGTCAGTCATCTTCTTGAAGTCAGCGATGTCTTCACCCAACTGAATTTCGTTGGGGAACCAGGTGTTAGCAACAGCCTGGTCGTAGAGGTCCATAGCCCACTTGTACTTAACAGGCTTGAGCAGCAGACCTTCTTGCACTCCTTGTCCGAGGATTCCCATTGTCTTGTCCTTTTTCTTAGATCGTTGTTGTGTGGGGGTGAAGGCCTACTGGCAGCTATCGCACTGCAGTAGGTCCATAGGGTCGGTGGGCACGACGTAGCCGTCGAGGGTTTCAGTGTTCATTACTCGGCCGCCTTAGCTCCGGAGAAGCCAAAGCCCTTTTTGGGGGCCGGGGCACTACCGGCGGCGACGGGTTCGGCTGAACCCCCTGCTGCACCAAAGCCCTTCTTAGAGGCCGCAGTGTCAGAGTCATTGATCTGCTCGGTCTTGTTGACCTTGACGGTCGACTGCTCGGCAGTGTGGCGTGGCTTCATGTGCAGGTAGTACGTGGTCTTCACGCCACGCTTCCACGCTGCGGAGTAGATGGACATCAAGTCATCGATGTCTCTGGTCTCCAGATACATGTTGCGGCTAATCGCCTGGTCAATCCACTTCTGCGCACGCGCTGCCACCTCAAGGAAGGCATAGGGCGAGAGCTGGAAGCTCGTCTTGTAGATGTCCTTCAGATCCTGAGGAATCAGGTCAAGGCTCTGGATGTCACCCTGGCTGCGAAGAATGTCTTCGCGGGTGCGCTCCCAGAGGCCACGCTCGCGCAGTGCCTCCACCAGGTTCCGGTTGACCTCGAGGAACTTACCCGAGCTCGTGGAGCGGCTGAAGATCTGCGAGAACTGGGGGTCAAGACCAGGAGTCGTGCCAGCGACGAGACCAATTGATGCCGTCGGTGCGATGGCCATGAGGGTTGCGTTTCGCATACCGCCCTTGACCTTCGCGCGCAGTGCGTCCCAGTCCAGACGAGTGGTGCGGTTGACCTCGATGGGAACACCACGGTCGGCCTCGGTCAAGTCGATGGTGTCCAGGGGAACCATGCCCTGCGACCAACGGGAACCCGCGAAGTTCGGGTACGAGCCGCGCTCACGAGCGAGGTTTGCCGACTCATCAATGGCTGCATAAGAAACGTGCTCCATGATTTCGTCAATCAAGTCATAGGATTCTTCGCTCTCGTAGCTGAAGCCAAAGCGCTCGATGACATCGGTGAAGCCCATAACGCCAAGGCCCACAGCGCGGTTCTGCTCGTTGGAGTAATCCGCCTCCTGCACGCTGGAGCGCGTGATGTCGATCAAGTTGTCGAGCTGGCGCACAGCAATGCGAGCGCTCTCCTCAATCTTTGCCCAGTCCATAGCCCCGTCCAGCACGTGCTGGGAAAGGTTAATGGAGGCCAAGTTACAGACTGAGACGTTGTCGACATCCTGTGGCAGGCAGATCTCGGTGCAGAGGTTTGAGAGGTGAATCGTGCCCGAGTTGTTGTTGATGGCACGGTTGTTGATCGTGTCTTTCCAGGTCAGCCACGGGTGGCTGGTGCCCTGGAGAGAAATCAAGATCGCCTTGAACTGCTCCCTGGCGCCAATCTTCTTGAACATGTTGAGCGTGCCG
>JBIIFP010000094.1:0-2625 GCA_044237205.1 Pontimonas sp.
CTGACATCGCGGAACTCACTCGCGGAAAAACTGGGCGCCTTATTGGCAATCTGACCGGTTTGCTGGCAACGCTGAAGGCGTTGCCGCTTGCCTATAACCGCG
Source organism: Pontimonas sp. (assembly GCA_044237205.1). Lineage (GTDB taxonomy): Bacteria > Actinomycetota > Actinomycetes > Actinomycetales > Microbacteriaceae > Pontimonas. The sequence continues at coordinate 103 of JBIIFP010000094.1, forward strand.
ACCTGCAAGAGGACAAAGAGCCAGTGTTCGACTCGGTCGACACTCTGCTGCTCGTCATGCCGGCAATGGCCGGCATGATCGCCTCGATGACCCTCAACTATGACCGGATGGAAGAACAAGCGACCAAGGGCTTCTCCTTGGCCACCGATGTTGCCGACTTTTTGGTGGAGCAGGGTGTGCCCTTCCGTGACGCCCATGAAATCGTGGGCCGTTTGGTTGCGCACTGCGAATCTGCAGGCCTAGATCTGCATGAGGTATCAGACCAGGATTTGGCGGCGCTGTCGCCCAAGCTCACCGCTGAGGTGCGCAGTGTGATGACTGCGGAGGCCTCTGTGGCCCGTAAGGCGGGTTTTGGTGGCACCGCACCCACTCGGGTTGGCGAGCAGCGGTCTCGCTTGTCTGAGCTGATCGAGTCGCTCGATACCGACTAGATGGACTTGGCGGTGCCAAGAACTCCCCATGATGTCTCTACCGAACGGCGCGGTGTCGCGCTGATAGCCTGGGGCGCGTGTCCGGGCCAGATAATCGTGTCGTGAGCGAGCAGAGCAACGACCCTTCCTTCCCCTCGCTGTGGGAAGAGTTGACCTGGCGCGGGTTGATTCACGTCTCTACCGATGAGAAGGCCCTCGCCCAGGCACTAGCGGGGGAGCCCATCACCTATTACTGCGGCTTTGACCCCACAGCACCGAGTCTGCATTTAGGCAACCTGGTGCAACTGTTGGTGATGCGGAGGCTTCAGCTTGCCGGCCACAAGCCCCTAGCTTTGGTGGGGGGCTCTACGGGTCTTATCGGAGACCCCAAACCGACCGCGGAGCGCGTTCTGAACGAGCCGGATGTGGTGGCTGCGTGGGTGGAGCGCTTGGGTGATCAAATTTCACGGTTCTTGGACTTTGGCGGAAGCGCTGCCGCGCAATTGGTAAACAACCTGGACTGGACCAAGGATCTCTCGGCGATTGACTTCTTGCGCGATGTGGGGAAGTACTACCGAGTGGGCACCATGCTCAAAAAAGATGCTGTTGCCGCCAGGTTGAACTCTGATGCCGGTATTTCCTACACCGAGTTCTCCTACCAAATCCTCCAGGGGATGGATTTCCTCAAGCTTCACGAACACTACGGCTGTGTGCTGCAAACCGGAGGCTCCGACCAGTGGGGCAACCTCACCAGCGGAACGGATCTCATCCATAAAGCCCTGGGGATTAGCGTCCATGCGCTGGGCACACCGCTGATCACCAATGCCGATGGCACCAAATTCGGTAAATCCGAGGGCAATGCCATTTGGCTCGATGCCGAATTGACGAGTCCTTGGGCGATGTATCAGTTCTGGCTCAACACAGACGATCGGGATGTCATCGACCGGCTCAAGATCTTCACGTTCTTGACGAGGGCCGAACTAGAGGCCTTGGCCACTGAGGTGGCGGAGGAGCCCCATCGCCGCAGCGCCCAGAAGCGCCTCGCCCATGACGTGACGGCTTTGGTGCACGGCTCCGAGATCACGCAGAGCGTCCAAGAAGCGTCAGACGCACTGTTTGGAAAAGATTCCCTAGACACGCTTGACGCCGGCGTTTTCGCACAGGCGCTTGCTGAACTGCCCGGCGCGTCGGTAACGCCCACCAGCACCGTTGCGGAGGCACTGGTCGCCACAGGGCTCTGCCAGAGCGTCTCTGAGGCCAGGCGGGCGATTAGCCAGGGTGGTGTGAGCATCAACAACGTTGCCGTCACCGACGAAACAGCGGAAATCGGGGGAGCCCGGCCACCCCATCCAACCGCCGTGCTTCTCAAGAGAGGCAAGAAGACCCTCGCTGCCCTGAACTATGCCTAGTCTTGCGTCTTTCGAAGCCAGGCTCAGTGGCGGCCACCCAAACTCGCTGGGGAACACCGTTTCGGTGGCGCAGGATGTCATTGCCGATCGCTCTCTACTCCCGGCGCTCATCGCTACCTATTCCAGCGACGACGAAGTTGTGCGGCTTCGGGTCTCCAGCGCCCTGAAGAGAGTGGCGTGGGCTGAGCCCGCGTGGGTTCACGAGGAGCTGGACACCGTGATCGAGTGGGTGGTCGCCCTCCAGCAGCCCTCTGCACAGTGGACCATCGCAGAGATTCTTCTCACGCTCGGCCCGATGCTGTCCTCGGCACAGCGCAGTCGAGCGACGGACGTGATGAAAGCGCACCTGAGCGTCTCTGGGGACTGGATTGTCCTGATTAAGACCATGGAAACGTTGACGGACTGGGCAAAAACCGACCCAGAGCTGCGGGCCTGGCTACCCGAACGATTAGAGAAACTCTGTCGGGAACCCCGAAAATCTGTCTCTCAAAAAGCCCTGCGCCTTCAGGAAGCGTTGTCCGGTTACTAGGTTCGACACGCCCGAGATGACAGTGATTTGTCAACGTTTGGACGCGCCCCTATAGTTGTGAGGTTGTCACCCCAAAGGTCGACGTCGAGCAGCAGCTCAGTTGGCCTCAAGCGGGACTTCATCTAGTCGGACCATTCACCACTTGCAGTGGGGGATTCATCTCACTAGACTTGCG
>JBIIFP010000011.1:0-31149 GCA_044237205.1 Pontimonas sp.
ATCCTGTTGCGCTGTTCTACTCCAATGGTCCCGGTGATCCGGCAGCCAGCGACGCGCAAGTGGGCCTCCTGCAGAGTGCCCTTCGAGGGGGATTGCCGTTCTTTGGCATCTGCTTTGGGAACCAGCTTCTTGGCCGTGCGCTCGGCTTCCCGACATACAAGCTCAAATACGGCCACCGAGGGATTAACCAGCCGGTGGTGGACAAGTCCACCGGGCACATTGAGATCACAGCGCAGAACCACGGTTTCGCCGTTGATGCACCTCGCGAGGGCGTGGTCGAGTCGCCTGAGGGCTTTGGCCGTGTCGAAGTCAGCCACCTCAGTCTCAACGATCAAGTTGTTGAGGGAATACGGGCGCTGGACATCCCGGCCTTTTCTGTGCAGTACCACCCCGAGGCGGCGGCTGGTCCCCACGACAGTACCTACCTGTTCGACCGGTTCAAAGACATGGTCGAAGCGCACATCACCTCATCGACCGGAAGCGCAGCCTAATGCCCAAGCGTTCAGACATCACCAGCGTGCTAGTTATTGGCTCGGGGCCGATTGTGATCGGCCAGGCAGCCGAGTTCGACTACTCCGGAACGCAGGCCTGCCGGGTGCTTCGAGAAGAGGGTGTGCGAGTAATACTGGTGAACTCCAACCCCGCGACAATCATGACGGACCCCGGTTTCGCCGACCAGACCTACATTGAACCGATTACCACGGCCGTGTTGGAAGCCATCATCAAGAAAGAGCGGCCCGACGCAATCCTGCCGACACTCGGCGGTCAGACCGCGCTGAATGCCGCCATGGCGCTCCATAACGAGGGAATTCTGCAGAAGTACGACGTGGAACTGATTGGAGCCTCTTTCGAGGCCATTCAGCGCGGCGAGGATCGCCAGATTTTCAAAGATCTTGTGATCGAGGCAGGCGCTGACGTCGCGAAAAGCTTCATCGCCACCACCGTCGAGAATGCAATCGAGTATGCCGAAGAGCTTGGCTACCCGTTGGTGATTCGCCCATCGTTCACGATGGGTGGGCTCGGCTCTGGTTTCGCGCACAACCGAGACGAGCTGATTCGTATGGTTGCCGACGGCCTCCACCAAAGCCCCACGACCGAGGTCCTGCTGGAGGAGTCGATTCTCGGGTGGAAAGAGTACGAGCTCGAGCTCATGCGTGACGCTGCGGACAACACCGTGGTGGTCTGCTCTATCGAGAACGTGGACCCCGTCGGCGTTCACACGGGTGATTCGATCACAGTCGCGCCCGCGCTTACGCTCACAGACCGCGAGTATCAGCGCCTCAGAGACATCGGCATCACGGTCATCCGGCTGGTTGGTGTTGACACCGGTGGGTGCAACATCCAGTTCGCTGTGAACCCCGAGACCGGGCGCATTATCGTCATCGAAATGAATCCTCGGGTCTCCAGAAGCTCCGCTTTGGCGTCCAAGGCCACAGGTTTCCCAATTGCGAAGATTGCAGCGAAGTTGGCGCTGGGATATCGTCTCGACGAGATTCCCAACGACATCACGCGGGTGACACCAGCCTCTTTCGAGCCCACGCTGGATTATGTCGTGGTCAAGGTGCCCCGCTTTGCCTTTGAAAAGTTCCCCCTGGCTGATCGCCAACTCACGACCACCATGAAGTCTGTCGGCGAGGCAATGGCGCTGGGGCGTAACTTCTCCCAGGCGCTCAATAAGGCGCTTCGCTCACTTGAACAACGGGGGAGCTCCTTCCACTGGGGCAGTCAGGAGCTTCGTAAAAAGGAACTCATCGAGAAGGCCAAGATGCCCACCGATGGTCGCATAGTCACTGTTCAGCAAGCGCTGCGGGCGGGCGCCACCGTTGATCAGCTCTTCGCCGCCACAGGCATCGACCCGTGGTTTCTTGATCAAATCCTCCTCATCAACGAGGTAGCCGAAGACGTCGCGGGGGCACCAGAGCTCAGCACAGAGGTTCTGCTCTACGCAAAGGAACACGGGCTTAGTGACGCCCAGATTGCTGAGATCAGGGGGATGGCGGAGCATGAGGTGCGGTCCCTGCGTCACGCTGAGGGCATCCGGCCCGTGTTCAAAACCGTTGACACCTGTGCTGGTGAGTTCCCGGCACTGACTCCCTACCACTACTCCAGTTATGACCTCGAGTCAGAGGTCACTGTGTCCGATCGACAGAAGATCGTGATTTTGGGCTCGGGACCCAACCGTATTGGGCAGGGCATTGAATTTGATTACTCCTGTGTTCACGCCGCTTTCGCCCTTGCGGATGCTGGATACGAGACGATCATGATCAACTGCAACCCCGAAACCGTGTCCACCGACTATGACACCAGTGATCGGCTCTACTTTGAGCCCTTGACACTGGAGGATGTCCTGGAAGTCATCCACCAAGAGTCCTCCCGCGGGGAATTGCTAGGCGTTCTCGTTCAACTGGGTGGCCAGACGGCACTGGGTCTCGCCCAGGGGTTGAAGGCCGCTGGCGTTCCCATTCTGGGAACAACGCCAGATGCCATTGATCTGGCCGAAGAGCGAGGCTCCTTTGCCCGGATTCTCGGAGAAGCGGGTCTGATTGCCCCAAAAAATGGAACTGCAACCACCCTGGAAGGGGCCGCCGCAATCGCCGCGGACATTGGCTTCCCGGTGCTGGTGCGCCCGAGTTTCGTGCTCGGTGGGCGAGGCATGGAAATCATCTATGACCAGGAGAACATGGTCGACTACTTCCAACGCATCAAAGAGTTTGCGATCGTCGGTGAGGAAGCTCCGCTGCTGGTGGACCGGTTCCTCGACGATGCGGTGGAGATTGACGTGGATGCCATCTATGACGGCGAGCGCCTCTATATCGGCGGTGTCATGGAACACATTGAAGAAGCGGGAATCCACTCGGGGGACTCAGCCTGCACACTACCACCGGTCACGCTGGGCCGCACTATCGTCGACGAGGTGTGTGACGCTGTGGAGCTTCTGGCGAAGGGGATTGGCGTCCGCGGCCTCATCAACGTCCAGTTCGCGGTGGCGGCAGGAGTTCTCTATGTCCTGGAGGCGAACCCCCGTGCAAGTAGAACAGTTCCCTTTGTGTCTAAGGCCTTGGGTATTCAGCTGGCTCGGGCGGCAGCACTGGTGATGGCCGGGTCCACTATCGATCAACTCATCGCTTCCGGAGAACTGCCGGAGAAGGACGGTCGCGTTGTCCCATTGGATGCACCCATTGCGGTGAAGGAAGCCGTGTTGCCCTTCAAGCGTTTTCGGACGCCCGCGGGCGAAATTGTCGATTCCATCCTCGGTCCAGAAATGCGCTCTACCGGTGAAGTCATGGGGATAGATAAAACATTCCCCAGGGCGTTCGCTAAGAGTCAGGACGCTGCCTACGGGGGGCTGCCTCGGTCTGGCACGGTGTTCGTGTCGGTGGCGGATAAAGACAAGCGCAGTGTTGTCCTTCCCGTTCTTAGGCTCAGCCAGCTGGGGTTCTCGATCATCGCTACCGAGGGGACAGCGGAAACACTCGCGCGCTATGGCATCGCCACCCGCGTGGTCCGTAAACATACTGATGTTGAGGGCTCCGCCCAGGGACCAAGCATCGTTGAGCTGATTGCCAATGGTGATATCGATATCGTCATCAACACTCCGCGTGGACGCAGCGCTCGCGCTGATGGTTACGAGATTAGAACAGCGACAGTTGCTGCCGACAAGGCGCTCTTCACCACCATTGCGCAGGTTGGTGCCGCTGTTGCCTCACTGGAGGATCGCCCGGAGACCCCGAGTGTGACGAGCCTGCAAGAGTATGCGGCGGCGAGGGCGCTCTGATGTCCTATGCACAGCGGCTCGAAGCGCTGACCGCGTCTGGTCCCGCGCTGTGTGTGGGTATTGATCCTCACCCGGCACTTCTCGAGTCGTGGGGTTTTGGTGACACCACAGAAGGGCTGAACGGCTGGTCACAGCTCGTTGGTGCGGTCGTGAAATCCTCCGGGATTCGGGTGGCTAAGCCACAGGTGGCGCTGTTCGAACGAGTCGGGGTTGCCGGAATGAGTACCCTTTCCGCACTGATTGGTTCCTTGCGTCAGGCCGGTGTTCTGGTGATTGGTGATGCCAAGCGCGGCGACATAGGTTCCACCATGGAGGGTTACGCGGACGCCTGGTTGCGACCAGGCTCCGATTTCGAGGTCGACGCTCTGACCGTGGTGCCTTATCAGGGCTTGGGGGCACTAGAGCCGGCTTTAGAGAGGGCACGCACCCACGACAAGGGTCTCTTCGTGCTTGCAGCGACATCGAACCCCGAAGCGCGCGTCACGCAGAGCGCGCTTCGCCATGACGGCCACACGGTCGCCGGCGGGGTCGTGCACGATCTGCACAGGTGGGTTGCAACGAACGGCGCGAAGCCTGAGAGCTATGGCCTCGTTGTCGGCGCCACGATTGACCTTGGCGCCCTCGGAGTTGATCTCCGGCCATATCCCGCTATGCCTATTCTGGCGCCCGGTTATGGCGCCCAGGGAGCCACACTCAGTTCGGCCCGCGGGGATTTCCCTGGTTCTCTCCACGTCCTCCCGGTTGTAGCGCGGTCAGTGCTCCAGGCGGGCGCTGACGGGTTTGAGCAGGCGATTGAGGGCGCACTCTCCGAGGTGGCATCTGCGTGAGTGAGTTCGACGCAAAGGAGCTCTCTGCCAAGGGGGCGGCACTTCGCAGCAGACGCGCTCAGCTGAAAGTTGAGATATCCGAGGGCCGCCACTCTCTGATTGAGCTCTTTGACCAAGCGAGCGAGGCAGAGTGCGATCCGGTGCTCTCGGGGCTTCGAGTGGAGTGGTTTCTGCGCTCGATCCCCGGATTTGGTGTGACGAAGGCCAAGCGGCTCCTCGAACGCCTGGACATCAACCCGAGAGCCACGCTGGGAGGTTTACGGGTTCGTCAGCGAGCTCGGCTGCGACGAGAGGTGGTTGCACTGCGCCGGCACTATTTTGCTTCCTCGAGGGGCCAACTCGTCGTCCTTGTGGGGCCTTCTGGCGTGGGAAAAGGGACGATTGTCTCCTGGATTACAGAGCATCATCCGCGCTTTGTCGTGAGTGTTTCCGCGACCACGAGAGCTCCCCGTGCCGGTGAAGCAGAGGGCATTCATTACTTCTTTGTGACCGATCAGCGCTTTGATCACTTGGTGCGAGACGGAGAGCTCTTGGAGTGGGCGAGTGTTCACGGGCTGCACAGGTATGGAACACCCCGAGAAGCGGTTGAAGCGCAGATGGATGCGGGGGCGCACGTGATTCTGGAGATCGATATTCAAGGCGCCAGGCAAGTCACGCGGGCCATGAAGAGCGCGATCAGCATTTTTGTTGCCCCGCCAAGCTTCGATGAACTAGAGCGACGATTAGCCAGCAGGGCCACGGAAAACGAGGCGGAGCGCACGGTCCGGCTCACTAATGCCCGTTCGGAACTCGCAGCAGCGGGGGAGTGCGATCACGTTGTCGTCAATGAGAGCGTGGACGCCGCCGGCCAAAGCATCGTAGACTTAGTAACTGCGTCCACTTCGACGGCGCCCAACAAGGAGTAAGCATGTCCCTGCACCGCGACGGAATCATTAGGCCCCCCATTGATGAACTGTTGACCACGGTGGACTCGAAGTATCAGCTGGTGATTTTCGCATCTAAGCGTGCACGCCAGATCAACGAGTATTACTCCGACCTCGGCGATGGCAATCTCTACGACCACGTCGGCCCTCTAGTGCCCTCGACCATGGACGAGAAGTCCCTCAGCATTGCCCTTCGTGAAATCAACGAGGGCAAACTCGTTCTCCACCGCACGACTGACTGATCCCATGTCACACGCCGATCAGGCGATGAGAGCCCCGACCATTGTTGTGGGGGTCACCGGCGGTATCGCTGCATATAAGGCGGTCACGCTCGTTCGTGAGCTTGTCCGAGGTGGCGCAGATGTCACGGTGATTCCGACTGCGTCCGCTCTTAAGTTCGTTGGTCTTCCCACCTGGGAAGCGATTTCCAGGAACCAGGTTCACACCGGCTTGTTCGATGGGGTTGCTGAAGTTCGCCACGTGGCCCTTGGCCAGGGCGCTGATCTTGTGGTTATCGCACCGGCGACAGCGCACGCTCTGGCGCAGTTGGCCGGAGGGTTCGCCGGGGACCTTCTGGGAACGACCGTCTTGGCGAGTAGAGCCCCTCTCTTGGTCGCGCCCGCCATGCACAGCGAGATGTGGGAGAACGCGGCCGTCCGACACAACGTGGCCACCCTTGTGGACCGGGGGGTTCATGTGGTTGGCCCGGTCGCAGGCGGGCTAACCGGGGGTGATAGCGGTATCGGTCGGATGGCGGAGCCCGACGACATCGCGCACCGTGCTTTTGGCCTGCTTCGCTCGCGGGTGTGGGAGGGTCGGAAGGTCCTGATTTCTGCGGGTGGCACGAGGGAAGCCCTGGATCCGGTGCGCTTCATCGGCAACCGCTCTACGGGCGCAATGGGTGTTGCCATCGCCCGGGCCGCTCTGCGGCAAGGCGCCACCGTGACACTGGTTCATGCGCACCTAGAAGTCGCCTTACCCTCAGGAGTCCTGAGCGTTCCTGCTGGCACGGCCGCTGAGATGAGAGACGCAATGGTCTCTCATGCGACCGATGCCGATGTGATCATCATGGCTGCTGCTGTTGCAGACTGGGTTCCAGAGCGGGTGTCTCGCTCGAAGCTCAGCAAGCGCGATATCGGTGAAACTTGGGCGCCTGTGCTTGTTCGAGCCCCCGACATCCTCGCTGAGCTCGGCTCACTGAAGACCGCTGGTCAGGTACTGGTCGGCTTCGCTGCCGAGACCGCGACTGATCCCGCTGAGGGCGAAACCAGTGCGCGCCAGAAGCTTTCGTCAAAGAAGGTGGACGTCATTCTTCTCAACCGGGTGGGGGACGAGGTAGGCTTTGGGGACGTCGAAACGGCAGTGACAATCTTTTCTGACGCGAGCCCGCAGTCACTGTTGGTCGAAGGAACGAAAACTTCCATCGCAGACCGCCTCCTGGAGGTTCTGCAAGACCGATAGGCAGGGCTCATGCGTTATTTTTCTTCGGAATCAGTGACCGAAGGTCACCCCGACAAGATGTGCGACCAAATCAGCGACGCACTTCTCGATGCGTTTCTGGCAGGCGATAAAGCTTCGCGGTGTGCGATTGAGTCACTCAGTGCCGGCAACATGATCCATGTGGCCGGCGAGGTTACGTCGTCCGCGAAGGTTGATGTGGAGAAGGTTGTCCGGGGCCTCGTGCGCTCAATCGGTTACACCGAGCAGTCCTTTGGTATCGACGCGGATGGCTTTGATTGGCACCTTTCCCTTGGTCAGCAGTCGCCAGATATTGCCCAGGGTGTGAACCAATCACTCGAGTCCCGTGAGGGGTCTTCTACAGACCCTTACGACTCACTCGGTGCTGGCGACCAGGGAATCATGTTCGGGTATGCCACCCGCGAGACCGATGCATATATGCCGATGCCCCTGTGGCTTGCTCACCGGCTGGCTGAAGGCCTCTCTAAGGCACGGAAGAGCGGTCTCATTGACTACTTGCGCCCCGACGGAAAAACTCAGGTCACGATAGGTTACGAGAACGGCAAGCCGGTCGAGCTGAACACGATCGTGATCTCGACGCAGCACCACCCTGGTATCGCGCGCGAGCAGATTGAGGCAGACCTCAAGAAGCACGTGATTAACCCGCTTATTGAACCCCTCGGGCTTGATTCCTCGAATACCCGCTACCTCATCAACCCCTCCGGTGTGTTCGTCACGGGTGGTCCCGATGGTGACGCAGGTCTTACCGGCCGGAAGATCATTGTCGACACCTACGGAGGTGCCGCCCGTCACGGTGGTGGTGCCTTCAGCGGAAAGGACCCCACGAAGGTAGACCGCTCAGCGGCGTATGCGCTGCGGTGGGTGGCGAAGAACGTCGTCGCAGCCGGTCTTGCCGACACGGTCGAGATTCAGGTGTCGTACGCGATCGGAACTGCTCACCCGGTCAGCATCTTTGTGGAGACCTTCGGAACAGAAAAGGTGGACCCCGCGATTATCGAGAAGGCGATTGACGAAGTCTTTGACCTACGTCCACAGGCCATTATTGACGCGCTTGATCTGCTGACCACTGTGTACCTCCCCACGGCTGCCTATGGCCACTTTGGTCGCACGGACCAGGATTTCCCATGGGAGCGACTTAACCGAACTGAGGAGTTGCGCCAAGCTAGTGGATTGTGAGCAAAGAACCTAGTGTCGCGAGGGTAGTTCTCGAGAGCAGACTCCCGCAGCTCGACCGCCTTTTCGACTACAGCATTCCCGAGGGAATGGTGGTCGAGCCGGGTGTGCGAGTAAAGGTTCCACTTCGCTCCACTCACAAGAACGCCACTGGTTTTGTCGTTGAGGTGGCAACCCACTCCGATCACGGTGGAAAACTTGTTCCACTGGGTGAGGTGGTCTCCGATGTGCCAGTACTCACGCCCGAGGTATGGAAGCTCGCCAGAGCTGTAGCGGACCGGCACGCGGGCAACGCGGCCGATATTTTGCGCCTGGCCATCCCGCCACGCTACGTGCGGGCAGAGAAGCTTTGGGCGAGTGGGGATGCCTCAGCGAGCACACCCGAATGCCAGGTGCGCAGTCTGCCTGAGTACACCGATGCGCAGCTAGACGAGCTCGTAGCTCCAGGAGCCCGGTGGGCACTGGCAACACCCTGGGGTGTGGACCACAGCCCTGCGGGGACACCCCGACCTCGCGGGGCTACCGTGGTGGCACAGCTCGCAGCGCGAACCCTTGCTGCTGGGAACTCTGCCGTGATCGTTGTCCCCGATTGGCGCGATCTTGAGGCGCACCACCAGGCTCTGAGCGAGGTGGTGTCCGCTAGCAACATTGTTCTCTGGGATAGCGACCAGGTTGGCTCCGAGCGATACACCGAGTTCCTGCGCTGCCTCTCGGGCGCACCGGTCGTGGTCGTCGGTAGTAGGCACGCAGTCTATGCACCGGTGTCGAAACTGGGCCTGCTCGTGGTCGTCGACGATGCTGATGATGCTCACCGCGAACCATTGGCGCCCTACCCCAACACCCGAAATGTGGCGCTGGTGCGGCAGCACCACAGCGAGTGCGCGCTGGTATTCGCAGGCATCACGCCCAGCATGAGTGTGTGGCGACTTCAGACCATGGGCTTCCTTGGTCTCTTAGAGCCGAGAAAAGCCAAGCGGGCGCAGGTTGTGCCCACGGCGCTGAGTGTGAATGCAGAGCGGGACCTGCGTCCTGCCCGCCTCCCCAGCATTGCTCACCAGGGCGCAACGGAGGCCCTTCGGGACGGTCCTGTTCTCGTGCAGGTTTTTCGAGCGGGCTATTCCTCCGCACTTGCCTGCGCGCAGTGCGGGGAGCGAGGGATGTGCACACGCTGCCACGGCCCTCTTCGGATTGGCGCTAAGGGCGCTCCTCCTTCGTGCGCATGGTGCGCGACGCTGTATGCCAGGTGGCGCTGCGAACACTGCGAGCACAGCGCCATGGTGCCTCGCGGGCAGGGCATTGGTCGCACGGTCAGTGACTTTGGGAAGGCCTTTCCCAAAGTCCCGGTCATCCAGTCGGATGGGCAACACCGTGTTGCCACGGTCTCCGATAGTCCTGCCATCGTGGTGGCGACGAGAGGCTCTGAGCCCCTTGCGACAGGGGGATACCGCGCGGCCCTGCTGCTGGATGGTCAGTCCATGCTCTCTAGGGAGAGCATTGGCGCTCTAGAGGACACTGTGTCCCACTGGGAGCATGCAATCTCTTTGGTGCACCCAGAGGGAATTGTTTTTCTCACTGAGGTGGACGGTTCTACTGCTCTTGCCGTGGCCTCGGGCAAATACGGTCCGCTCATGACCGGTGAGCTTCGGGAACGGGAAAGTCTGCGCTTGCCCCCGAGCATTCGACTTGCCAGTGTGAGTGGCCCTTCCTCCGCAATTGCTGAAATTGGCCGTCACATTTCCGAACTCGATGCCTCAGTAGATGTTCTTGGCCCGGTCTCTACAGGGGATGGACTAGGTCGCATCATCATTCGATTCCCCTATGTCCTAGGCGATCGTGTGACGGCCGAGTTGCGGGCGGTGCACTTGAGTCACATTTCTCGCCAGCGACGCGGGGCACCAGACAGAGTGCGGGTTGTGGTTGATGACACCGGCCACCTCGACGAATTCGCCGGTTCTTAGCAACCAGGGCGCGGCTTGGTGGATAGGCTCACTGGGATGAAGGTCCTCTTTGCTGGCAGCCCCGAGGTGGCGCTTCCCACGTTGCGGGCTCTTCAGGACAGTGGCCACACCGTTGTCGGGGTTCTGACCCAGCCCCCTGCCCCTGTTGGCCGGAAACAACTTTTGGTGCCTACCGCTGTTGGCGCTTTTGCTCTCGAACACGGGCTCCCAGTGAGGACCCCCCGTTCCTCAGCCGACGTGCTTGATGCGGTGAAGGAGTTCTCACCCGATGTCGCCATTGTTGTCGCCTACGGTCGCATCCTTGATACACAAGCGCTGGAGTCTGTGGCGGGCGGCTGGTGGAACGTTCACTTCTCGCTGTTGCCACGCTGGCGGGGCGCGGCACCCGTGCAGTTCACCGTTTTGGCCGGCGACACCGAGACGGGTGTCACCCTTTTTCGAATTGTCGAAGAGCTCGACGCGGGTCCGGTCACGGCCGCGGTCGCCCATCCTGTTAATGCTTACGACACATCGGGGACCCTTTTGCAGAAACTTTCACTGGTGGCGCCCGGACTTGTGATGGATTTCCTCAATCAGGGCAACCCGGCAACGGCATCTGCCACCGAGCAGATTGGCGAGGCCACCTATGCGCCCAAGTTTCCTCACCATTTTGGCCAACTCGATCTGCGAATGGAGATGGGGGAGCTCTACCGGCATTTCCGCGCTGTCACCCCGGAACCCGGCGCTTACCTGATCCGTCAGGACAACGGCACCGTGGTCAAAGTCCTCTCCGGGTGGCCAGACCCTGATTTCCATCCGCTGGAGCCGGGGGAGTTGCTGAAGGCGCCACTGGGCATTCTCGTGGGCACAGGAGGCGTGCCTTTCGTGCTCGAGCGCGTTCACCCGGCAGGGAAGAAGCCGATGGCCGCCACAGATTGGTTCCGAGGTCTTCCCGAGGGAGTGCGCATCGATGTCCCGCGGGGGTGACACGAGGCAGATGGCACTCGAGGTTCTTACCGCAGTGAACCACGGCGGCGCCTACGCCAACCTTGCCCTGCCTAAGGCATTAGCGTCTTCCGGTCTGGATTCCAGGGACCGTGGCTTTGTCACAGAGCTGGTTTATGGCAGCCTGCGACGCCAGGGCGAGTTGGACACTGTTGTCGCCATCGCTGCGAGTAGACCCACTACGGAGATTGACCAAGAAGTTCTCGACGTCTTGAGGCTTGGTGTTTACCAATTGCTGTTTCTTAGGGTTCCAGGTCACGCCGCCGTTGACGAGAGTGTCAACTATGCAAAGTCCCATGGGCTCCCTCGTGCGACCGGCTTTATCAACGCTGTCCTCCGCTCGGTTACCAGAGAATCTGTGGACCACTGGCTCCGGGTGATCGAGTCCACCGGAAGCTCGGAACACTCACACCCGGCCTGGATCGCCCGCGAGATAGAACGGGCACTAGCGGAGACCGGCGATGCTGCTGAACTCGGGGACGCGTTGGACGCCAACAATGAGCCTCCACTGGTGTGTCTTGTGTGCTTGCCCGGGCTGAGCCAGCACCAGGAGGGTGACGAACGCACGCGATTTTCCCCGTGGGGCGTCACACTGGCAGGTGGTGACCCAGTCTCTGACGCTCGAGTGGCCGAGGGTAGGGCTCGCGTGCAGGACGAGGGGTCCCAGCTCGCTGCGTTAGGGCTCATCGCTGTCGCTCCTGTCACTGCGGATACGACGTTCTTGGATATGTGTGCAGGCCCGGGCGGGAAGACGGCCGTTCTGGCCGCCGCTGCCATGGCTCACGGCGCACACGTGACCGCGATGGAAACCGTGCCACACCGCGTCAAGCTCGTAGAGGATTCCATCCGCGCTCTCTCGGCGCGGAACTCGAGTGTCGTGAAGGTTCTAGAGGGCGACAGCCGGCACATCTCGGGGCAGTTCGATCGGATCTTGCTTGATGCCCCTTGTTCGGGGTTAGGGGCTCTGAGGCGCCGGCCCGAGGCCAGGTGGCGGAAACAGCCAGAATCCTTGGTGGAATTGGCCACCTTGCAGGCCGAACTCTTAGACTCCGGTCTTGCCGCACTTGCCCCCGGGGGTGTCCTGGCCTATGTCACCTGCTCCCCGGTGGTTTCTGAGACCAGTGCGATTGTCGACCAAGCGCTTCTTTCACACCCTGAGATTTCCGCGATCGACACGGCCGCTGTCCTGGATGGCGCCACAAAGGTACCGATTCCCCGCTCTGCCAGGGGGACCGCGCTCCAGCTCTGGACACACCGACATGGCACGGATGCGATGTTCATCCAACTGCTCCAGAAGAGTGTCTCAGTCTAAGATTGGGGAGTGTCAGTACGCATCCACCCCAGCATCCTTTCGGCTGATTTCATCAACCTCGAGGCAGAAATTGCGCGGATTTCCTCTGCTGATGGTGTGCACTGCGATGTGATGGACAACCACTTCGTCCAGGCGATTAGCTTTGGACCGCAGACGATATCCCGCATTGTTTCCGTGTCATCGCTTCCTGTTGATGTTCACCTCATGATTGAGAATCCTGATCGATTCGCTCCAGGTTATGGCGAAATCGGTGCCCACTCGGTGACGTTTCACGTTGAGGCTGCCAAGGATGTTGAAGGGACTATTCGCGCCATTCAAGACACGGGGGCCCGCGCGGCGATTGCGCTGAAACCGGGAACTCCAGCAGAGCCCTTCCTGCCACTGTTTCACCTCGTTGACATGGTTCTGGTCATGACTGTCGAGCCCGGCGCCGGGGGACAGCCCTTTCTTCACGAGATGATGACCAAGCTCGACACTGTTGCCCAGTACGTCTCCGACCACAATCTCAGCACGCTGGTGCAGGTTGATGGAGGGATTACTGTTGACACGCTGCCCATTGCCCGGTCACACGGTGCCAACACGTTTGTGGCAGGCTCTAGCGTGTATTCCGGAGGAGATCCCGCTGTGAACATCGCGGCGCTTCGGGCTGTTGCCGACCAGACTAGGGAGTAGAGACATGAGCGAGACCACCAAACCCGACATCGATGCGCCGCTGGGTGAGCCGCCACTGGAACTTGAGTCCTTCGACATCACTGTGGGCGATGGTGCCGAGGTTGCGCCCGGAGCTGTTGTCGAGGTGCACTACGTCGGCGTTGATTTTGAGACCGGTGAAGAGTTTGACTCCTCCTGGTCGCGTGGTGAGTCAATCTCGTTCCCGCTCCAGGGACTCGTTCGTGGTTGGCAAGAGGGCATCCCCGGCATGAAGGTTGGCGGCCGCCGACAGCTGGTGTGCCCGCCTGCCTGGGCCTATGGCCCCGCGGGCGGTGGCCATCGCCTCTCTGGCCGAACGCTGATCTTCGTGATTGACCTTCTGGCCATTAGGTAGGTTTCACCCGGTACCCTGGAGAAGTGAAGACTTTCGACTCGCTTTTCGAGGAACTGCGCACCAACCAAGCATCGCGTCCCGAGGGATCGCGCACTGTGGAGTTACTCGACGCAGGCGTCCATGCCATTGGCAAAAAGGTTGTCGAAGAGGCCTCCGAAGTGTGGATGGCTGCAGAGCATGAAGACGACGCCGCTCTCGCCCTTGAAATATCTCAATTGCTTTATCACCTACAGGTGTTGATGGTGGCCCGTGGGCTCACTCTCGAGGATGTGTACAGAAAACTATGACCGAAGCGCCCCTAAGAATCGCTGTTCCCAATAAAGGAACCCTTTCAGAGACTGCCGTCGACATGCTCGTTGAGGCCGGTTACGCCGGCCGACGGGACCTGCGTGCGCTTACCGTGCCAGATCCCCGGAACAACGCCGAGTTTTTCTACCTCAGGCCTCGAGATATCGCGACCTACGTGGGTTCTGGCGCTCTTGATGTTGGCATCACCGGAAGGGACTTGCTTCTCGACTCCGAAACCTCCGCTACCGAGATTGAACCACTGGGCTTTGGCCACTCCACTTTCCGTTTTGCTGGACCGAAAGCGTTGAAGGAAGTGTCAGCCCTGAAGGGGCTCCGTGTTGCCACCTCCTATCCGGGTCTGGTCGGAAACTTCCTGTCGGGGTTGGGTGTTTCTGCTTTAATCGTCTCTCTCGATGGCGCAGTGGAGTCTGCGGTGCGCCTGGGGGTGGCCGATGCTGTCGCCGACGTCGTCTCCACCGGGGCAACATTGCGCGCCCAGGGTCTTGAGATCTTTGGACCGGTAATCCTGGAGTCCGAGGCCGTATTGATCTCTGCCAAGCCTGATCTTCCAGGAATCGAAACGCTACGGCGTCGGCTCCACGGTGTGTGGGTGGCCAAGCAGTATGTGCTCATGGATTACGACCTTCCCCAGGCTCTGATTGATGAAGCCTCCCTGATCACCCCAGGACTCGAATCGCCCACTGTTTCTCCGCTACGCGATCCAGCCTGGGTCGCTGTGAGGGCCATGGTCCCAAGGAACGACGCGAACCTGGTGATGGATCAGCTCTACGCCCTGGGGGCACGCGCCATTCTGGTGTCAGCTATCCACGCCGCAAGAATCTGATGTCTCTATCGATCAGGGTCATTCCCTGCCTCGACGTTGATCAAGGTCGCGTAGTGAAGGGCATCAACTTTGAGAACCTTCAGGATGCTGGTGACCCGGTGGAGCTCGCCGCGCTCTATGGCGCTCAGGGAGCCGATGAAATCACATTCCTCGATGTGACCGCGACCGTAGACGACCGCAGCACCACCTACGACCTCGTCCGCCACACGGCGGAGAACGTGTTTATTCCCCTCACGGTAGGGGGAGGAATCCGAGCGGTAGCCGACGTGGGACGGCTTCTCGAGGCTGGCGCAGACAAAATCAGCGTGAACTCAGCGGCACTTGCCAGGCCTGAATTGATTGACGAGATCGCGGCCCACTTCGGCTCGCAAGTCTGCGTGATCTCCGTCGATGCAAAACGGGACTCGAGCCAACCCTCCGGGTTCGTTGTGACCACTCACGGCGGTCGACAATCAGCTGGGCGCGACGCCCTGTCCTGGGCGGAGGAAGCGTGCGATCGAGGGGCTGGGGAGGTGCTCCTCAACAGCATTGACGCCGATGGGACCAAACAGGGCTTTGACGTCGAGATGATTCGCGCCATCCGGGGTCTTGTCGACGTTCCGCTCATTGCCTCGGGAGGGGCGGGCAGAGCTTCTCACGCCATTGCCGCTTATGAGGCAGGGGCAGATGCCATTCTTGCCGCGTCGATATTCCACCACGATAAAGTCAGCGTTGCAGAGGTAAAGGCTGAGTTGCGACAAGCAGGGGCGGTGGTGAGGTGAAAGAAGCCAATGACGTCACCGTGCCCGCTGACCTGTGGGACCGAGTCCTCTTCAACGACGAAGGCCTGATTCCGGCGATTGCCCAGGATGTGGAGACTCGAGAGGTCTTGATGATGGCCTGGATGGACCAGGAAGCCCTGAGGCGAACTATCGGTGAGGGCAGAGTCACCTATTACTCCCGCTCCCGCGCGGAATATTGGCGAAAAGGAGACACGAGCGGCCACACCCAACACGTGAGTCGGATTGAGCTCGACTGTGATGGCGATGTTCTGCTTGTGCACGTTCACCAGTCTGGGGCTGCCTGCCACCTCGGCACACGAAGCTGCTTTGACAGCGCGGTGTGACGTGAACGACACAACGCTCGAGGAGTTTCTCGAACAGGCCAGCACTAGGGCGGTAACCCCGGTTGTTCGGCGTCTTTTCGTGGACAGCGAGACGCCCATGGGTTTGCTGCGGAAGCTCTCCCGCGGCCCAGGTTCCTTCCTTCTAGAATCTGCGGATCAGGGCGGCAAGTGGTCCAGGTATTCGTTCTTGGGCGTAGGCGTGCACGGCACCCTCGTCGCCACAGGCGGCGCAGCTCAGTGGCGCGACCTCGGGATGAGCGCTGAAGAAGTATTTGGCGGTGGCGTTCCCAGCGACCCACTGGACGCCCTCACGCGTCTGAACGTGCGGTGGGCAAGTGATCCGATTCCAGGACTGCCGCCCTTCGCCGGCGGCGTTGTGGGTTTTCTCGGCTGGGATGTTGTGCGACTTCTGGAAAACTTACCGAGCCCACCGCCTTCGAGCCACGATGTACCTAGCGTTCACTTGTCCCTGGTCAAAGACTGTGTTGCCTATGACCACCACACCTCTGAAGTCGTGCTGATGGCGCTCGTCCACAGCGCGAGAGCAGCCCGGGAAGAGGATTTCCACGAGGCGGTCGCGAGGCTAGATGCTATGCATCGCGATCTTGCTAAGCCGACTGCTTCGACGCTTCACCAGCGGGTTGACAAGACGGAGGCCTCGCCTACGCCGTCGCTATCGCAAGAGCAGTTCACTGAAATGGTTATCGCAGCGAAGCAGCACATTGTTGATGGGGACGTCTTCCAAGTGGTCTTGTCCCAGGAATTCGCTTTGGATGTGAGCGCCTCAGCGCTCGAGGTGTATCGGGTGCTTCGGTCGTTGAACCCCAGTCCCTATATGTATCTGCTCGAGTGTGAAGGGGTTGATGGGGTCCCCTTCCAGGTCGTGGGGTCCTCCCCGGAAGCTCTGGTCACAGTACAAGCGGGACGGGTGTATTCCCACCCGATTGCTGGGTCCAGGCCGCGTGGTGCGACCCCGGAAGAGGATGCCAACTATGCCGAGGAGATGCGGGCAGACCAGAAGGAGCAGGCAGAACACCTGATGCTGGTGGACCTAGCCCGCAACGACGTCTCGAAGGTCTGCGAACCAGGATCGGTCGAAGTCACCGAATTTATGGAGGTCGAACGTTTCAGCCACATCATGCACTTGGTCTCCTCAGTCGAGGGCACGCTGAAAACTGGAGCCAACACCGTTGATGTGCTTCGCGCGACTTTCCCTGCTGGAACCTTGAGTGGAGCCCCGAAGCCCCGCGCGCTGGAGATCATTGATGCTCTCGAACACAGCCAACGGGGCATCTATGGCGGAGTGGTCGGGTATTTCGGTCACAGTGGTGATGCGGACCTCGCCATCACCATCCGCACTCTCTGGATGCGAAGGGGCAAAGCCGTTGTTCGTGCGGGTGCTGGCATCGTTGCGGATTCTGATCCTGTGAGCGAGTACAACGAAACAATTCACAAGGCCTCCGCGCCAGCCCGCGCCGTTTTCTTAGCCAACGCCTTGGTCCCGGGAGCGAAATGAGGCGACTCCATGCCGGGCTGACAGGCATCGGAGTGGTGCTGCTGCTGGCGTCCCTGGGTGGCCCATGGTGGAGCGTGTCACTGGAGGGTGGTGCGCTCGTGCCAGTGGCCGGATTTGCGTCAAGTCCGTTGGCCTCGTCCCTCCTTGCGGTGGCCGGGGCTGCATTTGGCCTCAGTCTCTTGTCGCGGGGGGTGTGGCGGCGATTTGTTTCCCTCCTTCAGGTCCTGGCCATAGGTGGTGCTGCTTATGCAATTGCCGGACTGGCCGCTAGGCCAGAGTCTGCTGCTCTGTCAGAGATTGCTTCCCTTACCGGTATCGCGGGCGCAGGAGCGCTTGATGTGGTCGTCAGGACTGAACCTCTCGCAATGCTCTGGGTCGGTGTCCTAGGGATGGTCGCAACTATTGGCTCTGGGCTCATCGGTCTGGCAATGCCGGACAAGCCTGGAACGACCAATCGTTACCAGCGGTCTTTGGGCGATTCCGACCCGAAGGATTCCCTAGCGGTCTGGGACCGTCTCTCGGAGGGTTCCGACCCGACCACCCGGTAGACTGGGGTCACTTCGCTTCTCAAGGAGAGTCATGAACCCTGCTTCCGATCCCGGCCACGGACATTCCCCTGCAGCGTGGACTGCTGTGGTCATCATGTTGACCTCACTGTCCGTTGGCACAGTCGCGTTTTTTCTCGCTCAGTGGTGGATTGTGGTCGCGATGGCTGCGCTTACGCTGGTCGGTTGGGGTATGGGATTCATCATGGCGGCACTCGGTTGGGGCGTTAACGGCCCGAAGTATCAGCCCAAGGAGCACTAGCGTGCTGGCTGACCTCTACCGGGGAGCCGCAGAAGACCTAGCCGCACGGCAGCTCCTTGAGCCGCTTTCTTCTCTTCAGGGCCGAGCGGCGCAGGCGTCGGCGCCGCTCGATGCGCGTTCCGCGCTAGCGCCCCGCGAAGGCGTCCATGTGATCGCGGAGATCAAGCGCAAGAGCCCCTCTAAGGGCGACCTCGCCGATATTCCCGAGCCCGTGCTTCTTGCCGCCGCCTACCAAGACGGCGGCGCTAGCGCGATTAGTGTGCTCACCGAAGAGAGGAAGTTCGGTGGGTCCCTCGCGGACCTGGCGGCCGTTGCTGGTGCCGTTCAAATCCCCGTTCTTCGGAAAGACTTCATCGCCACCGAGTACCAAGTAATTGAAGCGCGCGCCAGCGGCGCTGATTGGATTCTGCTCATTATGGCGGGGCTTGATGACGCCACGGTTCGACACTTGTTAGCCGTTGCCAGAACATGGGGCATGGCGGCGCTGGTGGAGACGCATTCTCACGATGAGGTACTTCGCGCCATTGACTGTGGGGCTGAAATTGTTGGTGTGAACGCGCGTGATTTGACCACCTTCGAGCTTGACATCGAGCTTTTTGGGCGACTCGTGTCACTGATTCCCGACGGTGTTATCCGAGTTGCCGAGTCTGCTGTGGCAAATTCTCAGGATGTGGCGCGCTACCGTGAGCAGGGAGCACACGCGGTGCTTATCGGAGAGGCCCTGGTGACGGGAGCCAATCCGGCCGAACGAGTCAGGGAGTTTGTGAACGCATGACCACGTCTCTTCGCAGTGTCTCTGGCCCCTACTACGGCGAGTTTGGCGGACGCTTCGTCCCGGAGTCACTTATTCACGCCTTGGACGAGTTGGAATCTGCCTACACCGTCGCTAAAGCAGATCCTGCCTTCGCCCACGAGCTCGCTGAACTTCACCGCACTTACACGGGCCGCCCGTCCATCATTACTGAAGCCCATCGGTTTGCTCAGCACTGTGGTGGCGCGCGGATCTTCCTCAAGCGCGAAGACCTTAACCACACCGGAAGCCACAAGATCAACAATGTTCTCGGTCAAGCTTTGCTGGCTAAAAGGCTGGGCAAAACCCGTCTGATTGCGGAGACCGGAGCCGGACAGCACGGTGTTGCGACGGCGACGGCTGCTGCTCTCATGGGCATGAGCTGCGTTGTCTACATGGGCGAGGTGGACACGGAACGCCAGGCGCTCAATGTAGCTCGGATGCGCCTGCTGGGCGCCGAGGTCGTTGCTGTGAAGACTGGCTCCAGGACCCTCAAAGATGCGATCAACGATGCCATGCGTGACTGGGTCGCAAGTGTTGAGGACACCCACTATCTGCTTGGCACGGTCGCAGGTCCGCACCCCTTCCCACTTATAGTCCGCGACTTTCACTCGGTGATCGGCCACGAAGCCAGGGCTCAGATGTTGGAGCTCACCGGTGCGCTACCCACCGCTGTCACCGCGTGTGTTGGTGGTGGCAGTAACGCAATGGGCATCTTCCACGCGTTCCTCGATGACGCTGATGTGCGCCTTGTGGGGTATGAGGCTGCTGGGGATGGCATCGATACACCCCACCACGCGGCAACTATTTCCATGGGGAAGCCCGGCATGCTTCATGGAGCACGCTCGCTGGTGTTGCAGGATGAGGACGGCCAGACCGTGGAGTCCCATTCCATCTCTGCTGGTCTTGACTACCCGGGTATTGGCCCCGAACACGCCTGGTTGTCGAGTATTCACAGGGCTGAGTACGTACCAGTAACTGACGATGAAGCGATGCAGGCGCTGCGGCTTCTCAGCCAGACCGAGGGAATCATTCCTGCCATTGAAACCGCTCACGCTCTGGCCGGGACCCAGGTACTGGGCCGTGAACTGGGACCCGGAGCAACAATTCTCGTGTCACTGAGCGGTCGCGGTGATAAGGATATGGAGACTGCTGGCCGTTACTTCAACCTCCTGGGGCCTGGCAGCTAGTGGCCCGAGTTTCTGTCGCGGATACGATTGCAGCTCGTCGGGCCGAAGGTTCGGGAGCGCTTGTTGCGTACCTGCCGGTGGGATTTCCTACTCTGCCGGAGAGCATTGAAGCGTCTGTTGCTGTCCTTGATGCCGGCGCGGACATCCTAGAACTTGGTGTTCCCTACAGTGACCCGGTAATGGATGGTCCTGTGATTGCGCAGGCTACGCAGGCCGCTCTCGCGGGTGGGTTCAAACTCTCCCAACTCTTTCCTGCTGTCGCAGAGATTGTGCGTCGAACCCAGAAACCTGTGCTGGTGATGACGTATTGGAACCCTGTCGTGCAGTACGGGGTTGAGCGTTTCGCTAAAGACCTTGAAGAAGCTGGCGGTGCTGGACTGATTACGCCCGACCTGATCCCCGATGAGGCGGCTCAGTGGCTTCATGCCTCAGATGAATCTCATCTTGAGCGCGTTTTTCTGGCAGCACCTTCGTCGACGGAAGAACGGCTCGCTCGTGCCACCGAAGCCTCCCGTGGTTTTGTCTATGCGGTTTCCACGATGGGCATCACTGGGGCGCGGCAGGACGTCGATAGCGCTGCCCGGGGACTCGTGGAGCGTCTGCGGGCGGTGAACGCCACAAGCGTGTGCGTAGGGCTTGGCGTATCCACTCCTGAACAAGTGCGTGATGTCGTGAGCTTTGCCGATGGCGCCATCGTGGGGTCAGCGCTGGTCAAAGCGCTCTCGAGCGGTGGCGTACCAGCGGTGGCGAAACTTGCCGCCGAGCTTGCCACCGGGACTGTCCGGGCCTAGTAACCTGGAAGTTCTGAGGAAAGGCTTGTATGGACACCCCTGGTATTCCTAGTCCGCCGAGTGAATGGCGGTCCTTCAACATTGGCCAGTGGCTGAGAGACCTTGGCCTGGACTGGTTTGGCCTGAACTTGGTGGTCAACGCTTACGCCCTTTTCATCCTTCTGGGAATTGCAGTGGCAGTGTGGCTGACTAATCGACGTCTGGTCGAACGCGGGGGAGAGCCCTGGGTTGTGCTCGATATCGCCCTGTGGGCCGTTCCCTTTGGAATCTTGGGTGGGCGCCTGTATCACGTGATCACCCACCCAGCGGATTACTTCTATCCCGGTGCCGACCTACTGAGGATTTTCTACGTGTGGGAGGGTGGCCTCGCTATCTTCGGCGCGATTTTGCTTGGAGCGGTGGGCGCCGGGATAGGTGCTCGCCTAGCCGGTGTCCGGTTCTCGTCCTTCGCAGACGCGCTTGCGCCCGGACTCCTCCTCGCGCAGGGCATCGGTCGTATGGGTAACTACTTCAATCAGGAGCTCTTCGGTGCGCCAACGAGCTTGCCGTGGGGCCTTGCTATCGACCGCCCTAACGCCGCTATTCCAGTGGGCCTGCCTGCTGAGACCCTCTTCCATCCGACCTTTCTGTATGAAATGACCTGGAACGTCCTAGGCGCTTTCGTACTCATCGCGGTTGGGCGTAAGTTTGCGCTGCAGTGGGGCCAACTCTTTGGCGTCTACCTCATCTGGTACGGCGTGGGACGCGCGTTCTTGGAGACATTGCGTCTTGATCCGGCAGAGCTGATTCTTGGAGTCCGCGCGAATGTCTGGGGTGCCGTGTTCGCCATCGTGCTCGGGCTCGTCATTCTTTTTGTCCAGGCCAATCGCCATCCCGGCAAGGAACCAGGAATTTACCGACCCGGCAAGGAATGGCAGGGTCACTCTGATGTAGACTCCGAGGACTTGTACTTCGTTGTTGATGGAGAACCAGAGAACAACGAGACAGGCACCACGAGCCCGCGCAAAGCCACAAGCAACTAAGCGGCTGGTGTAGATACAGGGCTGAGTCCCCTCTCTCCCTTCTCGGGCCATCGTTGTCCCGCAACGTTAGAACACGTCGAGGACGGTGATTATGTCTACCCTTTCCCCCTTCGCGCGCTGGAATTCAGCGCCTGAGGCCCACGGGCTGTATGACCCTGCCCTCGACAAAGACGCCTGTGGGTTGGCCATGGTCGCCACCCTGCGCGGCACCCCTGGACACGACATCGTCGAGAAGGCTCTCGCGGCCCTGCGCAACCTCGAGCACCGAGGAGCTGTGGGTTCAGATGCGGGCACCGGTGACGGGGCGGGCATCATCACGCAGATCCCCGACGGGTTCCTTCGTGACGTCGTCGAATTCGAGCTTCCCGCCAAAGGCACTTACGCAGTCGGTATCGGGTTCTTGCCCAGTGACTCCACCAAGCGGACGGCCGAGAAATCCCAGATTGAGGCTATCGCCGCCGAGGAAGCGCTCCATGTCCTGGGCTGGCGCGATGTTCCCCACAAGCCCGACGTTATCGGCGAGACCGCCCGCGAAACAATGCCCGCCTTTGAGCAGTTGTTCGTGCGCTCCACCGCGACCACGGCGAAGGGACAGTTCCTCTCAGGCATTGAACTCGACAGGCTTACCTTCCGCTTGCGCAAGCGCGCGGAACGCGAGTTAGGGTCATACTTCCCCTCTCTTTCCTGTCGCACCCTCGTGTACAAGGGAATGGTCACAACCCTTCAGCTAGAGCCCTTCTATCCGGACTTGAGTGACCCGCGTTTCCAGTCAACGCTCGCTCTGGTCCACTCGCGCTACTCCACAAACACTTTCCCGTCGTGGCCCTTGGCGCAGCCCTTCCGGATGATCGCCCACAACGGCGAGATCAACACGGTTCGAGCAAACCGCAACTGGATGCGGGCTCGTCAGTCTCAGCTCTCCTCCGAGGTTCTCGGCGACTTAGCCCCACTGTTCCCGATCGTCACGGATGGCGGTAGTGACTCGGCGTCGCTGGATGAGGTTGTCGAGCTGTTAACTCTTGCTGGTCGTTCCTTGCCCCACGCCATCATGATGATGGTTCCGGAGGCCTGGGAGAACCAAGTCGACATGGACGAGTCCGTAAGGGCGTTCTATCAGTACCACTCGATGTTGATGGAGCCATGGGATGGCCCGGCGGCCCTCGTTTTCACCGATGGCTCTCTCGTGGGGGCGACTCTCGACCGCAACGGCCTGCGACCTGGTCGCTATGTCATCACCTCGGATGGCCTCATCATTCTCGCCAGCGAAATCGGGGTTCTCGATATCGACCCCTCTACCGTTGTGCGGAAGGGTCGTTTGCGTCCGGGTTCGATGTTGCTTGCCGACACGGTTGAAGGACGCCTGATTGAGGACCAAGAGCTCAAGCAACAGCTGGCTCACCAAGAGCCCTGGGCGCAGTGGATTGCCGAGAACAGGATTGAACTCGAGAAGCTGCCCGAGCGTGAGCACATTTCCCACACGCCTGCGTCTGTCATGCGCCGCCAGAGGACCTTTGGCTATACGGAAGAAGAGGTGCGCATCCTCTTGACTCCGATGGGCCAGGGAGGCGCAGAGCCCCTCGGTGCGATGGGTTCTGATACGCCTATTGCTGCGATTTCTGACCGTCCGCGTCTGATCTTTGACTACTTCACCCAGCAGTTCGCGCAGGTCACTAACCCACCACTCGATTCGATTCGTGAGGAAGTCGTTACCTCCATGAGTTGCGGCTTGGGCCCGGAGCGCAACCTGCTTGCGTCCACGCCCCAGCACGCTGCCCAGGTGACACTCGAGTTCCCCGTCATCGATAACGATGAGCTCGCAAAAATTGAGCACCTGAAGCTCGCCTCAGGCGCTCCAGCCACGGTGGGACTCAGCGGGCTCTACCGCATCGATGACGGCGTGGAGGGGCTTGAGCGGCGACTGGAGGAACTGTGCCACCAGGCCGACGAGGCTGTCGATGGGGGAGCCCAGTTCCTCGTGTTGAGCGACCGCGACTCCACTGCGGACCTAGCGCCGATTCCGTCACTATTGATGCTCTCGGCTGTTCACCACCACCTGATTCGTGGAGAGAAGCGGATGCAAGTTGGCATTGTCGTGGAAACAGGTGACGTCCGCGAAGTCCACCACGTCGCTCTCATGATCGGCTTTGGAGCCTCTGCTGTTAACCCCTACCTCGCCATGGAAACGGTGGAGAACCTGGTAAACCAGGGTGTCATCACCGTCGTTGACATCGACACCGCGGTTCACAACGTCATTAAGGCGCTGGGCAAGGGCGTTCTCAAGATTATGAGCAAGATGGGCATCTCCACCGTCGCGTCCTATGCGGGTGCTCAGGCGTTCGAAGCGGTGGGGCTTAGCGAAGACTTTGTGGCCAAGTACTTCACCGGCACGACAACGATCCTCGGTGGTGTGGGGCTCGAGATCATCGCCAATGAGAACGAGCAGCGTCACCGCAGCGCCTATCCGGTGACAACCGTCGGCAACCCGCACGCTCGGCTTGCCGTTGGAGGCGAATACCAGTGGAGGCGCGAGGGCCCGCCCCACCTGTTCAACCCTGAAACCGTGTTCAAGCTTCAACACGCGACGCGTTCCAAGCGCTTCGATGTCTTCCGCGAGTACACGAAGACCGTAGATGACCAGTCCGAGCGCTTGATGACCCTGAGAGGCCTTTTTGCCCTGAAGACTGAGGGTCGCACTGCGATCCCTCTGGACGAGGTTGAACCCATTGAGGCAATCATCCAACGATTCACCACGGGCGCGATGAGTATGGGAGCAATTTCTCCAGAGATGCACGAAACGCTCGCCGTGGCAATGAACGAACTGGGAGCCAGGAGCAACACGGGGGAAGGCGGTGAGTCACCTGAGCGACTGCGTGATCCCCTTCGCCGCAGCAAGATCAAGCAAGTTGCCTCCGGGCGCTTCGGGGTGACGAGCTTCTACTTGAGCATGGCTGAAGACCTCCAAATCAAGATGGCCCAGGGCGCTAAGCCAGGGGAGGGCGGTCAGTTGCCCTCGAACAAGGTCTACCCGTGGATTGCGGCTCTGCGCCATGGAACACCGGGCGTTGGGCTCATTTCACCCCCGCCTCACCACGACATTTACTCGATTGAAGACCTCAAGCAACTCATCTTCGACCTGAAGCGCTCAAACCCCTCCGCCCGTGTGCACGTGAAACTCGTGAGCCAGTCTGGTATCGGTGCCGTGGCGACGGGAGTAGCGAAGGCGAAGGCAGATGTCGTGCTGATTTCTGGACACGATGGAGGCACGGGCGCCAGTCCATTGAACTCTCTCAAGCACGCTGGAACACCCTGGGAGATTGGTCTCGCGGAGGCTCAGCAGACCCTTGTCACCAACGGCCTTCGGGGCCGTGTGACCGTGCAGGTTGATGGCCAGATGAAGACCGGCCGCGATGTGATCATCGCGGCGCTTCTGGGGGCCGAGGAATACGGTTTCGCTACAGCGCCCATGGTCGTCAGCGGTTGCATCCTGATGCGCGTCTGCCACTTGGACACGTGCCCGGTGGGTGTTGCAACCCAGAACCCGGTTCTGCGCGAGCGGTTCACGGGCACTCCGGAGTTCGTCAAGACCTTCTTTGAGTACCTTGCTGAAGAGGTCCGCGAGTATCTGGCTGAACTTGGCTTTAGGAGCCTTGGGGAGGCGATTGGCCAGGTCCATCTCCTGGACGTCGACCGAGCGATCCACCACTGGAAGGCCGATGGCCTTGATTTGAGCCCCATTCTCTCCGCCAGCCACGCGGGTGCAGGCGCGCTTTTACAGAGGAAGGAAGGCCAGGACCATGAAATCGAGAAGCACTTTGATCAGAAGCTGATCACTCTGGCCGAGCCAGCGCTTTCTCGCGGTGAGCACGTGGCCATTGACCTTCCTATTCGCAACACAGAGCGAGCCGTCGGGACAATGCTGGGCCACGAGGTAACTAAGAGGTACGGCGAGCACGGACTCCCGGCCGGCACTATCGATATTTCTCTCACCGGTGCCGCTGGGCAATCTCTGGGTGCTTTTCTCCCAGGGGGCATCACGCTTCGCCTTTCCGGAGACGCTAATGACTACGTGGGTAAGGGGCTCTCTGGGGGTTCGATTGTGGTTCGCCCACCCGAGGAATCACTGTTCCCTCCAGAGCGAAATGTCATCGCAGGCAATGTCATCGGTTACGGCGCGACGTCTGGCACGTTGTTCATTTCGGGTGTTGTGGGCGAGCGATTCATGGTCCGCAACTCCGGCGCCACCGCTGTTGTTGAGGGTGTGGGAGACCACGCGCTCGAGTACATGACCGGTGGTTTAGTGGTGATTCTCGGGGAAACGGGCAGAAACCTTGGGGCAGGAATGTCCGGGGGGACGGCATACATCCATCTCCTGCGCAACGAGCGCGTCAACCGCGAGGCCATCACCAGCGGCGAGCTTGAAATTGGCCCGCTGGGCAGTGGAGACCAAGAAATTCTGCTCGATCTCTTGCGCACTCACGCCGAAGAGACGGGTTCTCCTCTTGCCACCCGCATGCTTGCCGATGCTGCTGCGACAGTCCAGGAGTTCGTGAAGGTGACACCACGTGACTACCAGGCGGTGCTGCGCACCCGCGAGCAGGCCGAAAAAGAGGGCCTTGACCCCAACGGCGATGTCGTCTGGAGTCGAATTCTGGAGGTGACTGGTGGCTGATCCCCGTGGCTTCATAAACTTCCCGGAGCGCGAGCTTCCGGGCAGACGGCCCATAGAGGTGCGCATCGGCGACTGGCGCGAAGTTTATGGCCCAGCGGACCCAGGAGCCCTCACGAGGCAGGCTTCACGTTGCATGGACTGCGGCGTTCCCTTCTGCCACCACGGTTGTCCACTAGGCAACCTGATCCCCGAATGGAACGACCTGATGCGTCGGGGGGATGGCAAAGGCGCCATTGAGCGTCTCCACGAGACCAACAACTTTCCCGAATTTACTGGGCGTCTGTGCCCAGCGCCCTGCGAGTCGTCCTGTGTGCTCGGAATCAACCAGCCACCGGTGACCATTAAGAACATCGAAGTGTCCATCATCAATGATGCCTGGGAGAACGGGTGGGTGAAGCCGTTGCCACCCGAGCGTCTGACGGGAAAGACAGTCGCGGTTGTGGGCAGCGGGCCAGCCGGTCTTGCCGCAGCACAACAGCTAACCCGAGTTGGGCACACGGTTGCGGTGTTTGAGAGAGACGATCGCATTGGGGGACTCCTGCGCTATGGCATCCCGGATTTCAAGATGGAGAAGCATCACCTCGATATGCGTCTAGCCCAGATGCAGGAGGAGGGCACCAGGTTTAGGCCAGGTGTCACTATTGGTGTTGACATCACCTGGAGCGAGCTCACCGAGCGCTACGACGCTGTGATTGTCGCCACAGGAGCGACGATTCCCCGCGACCTCGCGATTCCGGGCCGTGAGTTGGGTGGAATCTATCCGGCGATGGACTATCTGACCCCTGCGAACAAGGTTCAGGCCGGCGACGAGGTTCTTGAGCAGATTCATGCTGAGGGTAAGCACGTGGTAATTCTGGGGGGCGGTGACACCGGAGCTGACTGTCTTGGCACCGCGCACCGCCAGCACGCTGCTTCGACCACCATGTTGGCCATTGGAAAACAGCCTCCGACTGAACGCCCGGGTGAGATGCCCTGGCCTGTCGACCCAATCCTCTTTGAAGTCCAAAGCGCCCATGAAGAGGGCGGTGCGCGGGAATTCCTTGCTTCCACGGTGCGGTTTATCGGCGACGACAACGGTCAGGTTCGCGCCATCGAGGTGTGCGAGACGGAATACAGAGACGGCGGTCGTTTCCCGAAGCCCGGGACCGAACGTGAAGTCCCTGCCGACCTCGTCCTGCTGGCCCTGGGCTATCAGGGCGCTGAGCACGCACCTCTCCACGAGCAGGTAGGCCTGGGGATGGACGGTGCCAGAAATTTGGAGCGGAACCGAGACTATTCGACGGCAGTCCCCGGTGTTTTCGTTGCCGGGGACGCTGGGCGAGGAGCCTCACTGATCGTGTGGGCGATTGCTGAAGGCCGCGCTGTTGCGGCCGAGGTCGACCGTTATCTCGAAGGCACTACGCTTTTACCAGCGCCCGTGAGCGCTTTCGACCGCCCTTTGTCGGTGTAAGGACAACGTGAGGACTGCATGAGACGCGCGAAGATTGTGGCAACACTGGGGCCAGCAACCTCGAGCTACGACAGCATCCAGGCCCTGGTTGAGGCCGGAGTGAACATCATCCGGATGAATTTGAGCCACGGCAGCCTTGCGGTCCATGAAGAGATTTTCCAGACGGTCCGCTCGGTCGCCGTTGACCTCGACCAACCCATTGCGATCCTTGTCGACCTTCAGGGTCCGAAGATTCGTCTAGAAAAGTTCGCTAATGGGCCCCACGTTCTCGCCCCGGGCGACACCTTCACCATCACCATCCGCGATGTGGTGGGCACCAAGGAACTTGTGGGTACCACCTATAAAGGCCTTCCGGGCGACGTTAAGCCCGGTGACACCCTGTTGATTGATGACGGCAAGGTACGCCTCGAGGCGGTGTCCTCCGATGGCACTGATGTCGTCACGACCGTCATCGTCGGTGGGGCGGTCTCGAACAACAAGGGCATCAATCTCCCCGGTGTTGCGGTGTCAGCTCCAGCACTCTCCGATAAGGATGAAGAAGACCTTCGTTGGGCGTTGAAGATGAAGTGCGATTTCATTGCCCTGAGCTTTGTGCGAAACGCCTCGGACATTGACCGTGTTCACGCCATCATGGCTGACGAGGGGTTCAGTTGTCCGGTTATTGCCAAGATTGAGAAGCCTGAGGCTGTCGACAACCTGGATGCCATCGTTGATGCTTTTGATGGCATCATGGTCGCTCGCGGAGACCTTGGTGTTGAGCTTCCTGCAGAGACCGTGCCGATCGTTCAGAAGAACGCCATTGAGCTGGGACGCCGAATGGCAAAGCCTGTAATCGTAGCCACTCAGATGCTCGAGTCGATGATTGAAGCGCCGGTTCCCACCCGCGCCGAGACCTCCGACGTCGCTAACGCTGTTCTCGACGGGGCCGATGCCGTCATGTTGAGCGGAGAAACCAGTGTTGGAAAATACCCCGCAATAGCCGTTGCCACGATGGCCCGTATTCTCGAGTCCACGGAAGACCACGGGCTTTCTCGCATTTCACCGCTTGGCAGTAAGCCTCGCACTCAGGGAGGCGCAATCACCCTCGCAGCTGAGGAAGTGGCGAACTTTGTCGAAGCAAAATTTGTGTGCATCTTTACTGAGTCGGGCGACTCTGCGCGCCGGATGGCCAGGCTCCGAAGCCCGATTCCGATGATTGCCTTTACTCCGTCGGAGGATATTCGACGCCGTATGGCCCTGTCGTGGGGTGTCAAGTCCTACCTCGTGCCGCGCGTCACGCACACCGATGCGATGTACCCGATTGTTGATGAAGCGTTGATGTTCCACAAGCTTGCAGAGCGTGGCGACAAGGTGGTGGTAATTTCTGGCACGCCTCCTGGAACGGCCGGTGCGACAAACGACCTCAGAGTCCACGTTGTGGGCGATGCAATGGAGGGCGTTGCGCCCGTCTGATCGAATTAGTTAGTTAGTGCCGGATGTGGGATTTGAACCCACACGCCCTTTCGGACAAAGCATTTTGAGTGCTCCGCGTCTGCCATTCCGCCAATCCGGCAAGGTGTTGATGTGGCTCTAGAACCATACCGTAGGCTCCTGGTGTGAGCGAAAACACCCCGGAACCTGGAGCGAAGACCCGTGTGATCGTGGCTGAGGACGAGTCGCTGATCCGCATCGACATCGTCGAGATGCTCCGTGACCATGGTTTTGAGGTTGTCGGAGAGGCTGCTGATGGCGAGAAGGCGGTTGCGCTGGCCGAAGAGCTTCGGCCTGACATTGTGGTGATGGACGTCAAAATGCCCTTGCTGGATGGGATCTCTGCGGCCGAGATTCTCACCAAACGTCACATTGCACCCGTGGTCTTGCTGACCGCTTTTTCCCAACGTGAACTCGTTGAGCGTGCTGCCGAAGCCGGAGCCCTGGCCTATGTTGTTAAGCCCTTCACGCCCAACGACCTTATTCCTGCGATTGATATTGCTCTGACGAGATACCAGCAGATCACGGCGCTGGAGGACGAGATCTCCGACCTTGCGGAGCGCCTGGAGACCCGTAAGGTGCTCGACCGCGCTAAAGGCATTCTCAACGACACCATGGGTCTTACTGAGCCAGAGGCGTTCCGCTGGATTCAGAAGGCCTCGATGGACCGCCGTCTTTCGATGCGCGAAGTCGCACAGACGGTCATCGACCAGCTCGCGGACAAAGCAGCAAACCCGGATCTCTAGGGTGGTTAGTCCTGGCGGGGCGCGTCCTTCAGAAAGTTCGTCATTCTGACAGTGGAGAGCCTGTTGCCCTGCTCGTCGCAAACAGTGATGCTGTGTGTTGCGAGCGTGCGGCCGAGTACCAGCGCTTCACACGTTGCCGTGACAATTCCTGCACTGACAGCTTTGGAGTGCGTGGCGTTGATTTCAATACCTACCGCGATGCGTCCAGGGCCTGCGTGAATTGCTGCGGACATAGAGCCCAGGGATTCTGCGAGGACAACGTGGGCGCCGCCGTGAAGAAGTCCGATTATTTGGCGGTTTCCTTCCACGGGCATTGTCGCCACCGATTTCTGCGCGGCTAGCTCGAGGAACTCAATTCCCATCTTCTGGGCAAGCTGACCACCACCGGTGTCGATGAGTCGCTCGACGAGCTCGGGATCTAGATCCGGTGGAAAAATGGTCATCAGCACTCCTGCCCTCTACTGGCCCGGCGGTAGGCTTAGGCCGTGAACGCCAAGCCTACATTGATGGTCATAGACGGCCATTCTTTGGCTTTTCGTGCCTTCTATGCGCTGCCTGTCGATAGCTTTCAGGCTCCTGACGGTCAACACACCAACGCCATCCACGGCTTCATCTCGATGTTCCTCGGTCTTTTGAAAAAGGAGGAGCCCACACACGTTGCTGTGGCGTTTGATGTGTCGCGATTCTCGTTCCGGACGAGGGTGTACCCCGACTACAAGGCCACAAGAGGCGAAACACCGAGCGAATTCATCGGGCAGGTTCCCTTGCTGCAGGAGGCGTTGCACGCCATGGGAGTCCCCACCATCACCAAGGAGGACTATGAGGCAGACGACATTCTGGCCACCCTTGCCACGCGAGGTGCAACAGCCGGGATGGATGTTCTGGTGGTCTCGGGAGACCGCGACACACTTCAACTCGTGAACGACCGGGTTACTGTTTTGTATCCGAGCGCCCGTGGCGTCGCGGAGCTAAAGCGCTACACGCC
>JBIIFP010000012.1:0-31041 GCA_044237205.1 Pontimonas sp.
CTGTTCCCGGTGTCCGACCAGGAGAATTAGCCATGGGGGTTTTTCTTCCCAAGGACGAACCCCGCCACATCGAGGCGCTCAGTCGGGAGACGGTCTTCGATGGTGCCATTTGGGACGTCGTGCGGGAGACCTTTGA
This sequence comes from Pontimonas sp., assembly GCA_044237205.1. Classification (GTDB taxonomy): domain Bacteria; phylum Actinomycetota; class Actinomycetes; order Actinomycetales; family Microbacteriaceae; genus Pontimonas. The sequence goes on from JBIIFP010000012.1 coordinate 137, forward strand.
CTACAACGGCACTGTTCTGCGCCGCGACTTTGTTGACCACACGGGTGCGGCAGGTGTGGTGGCGATTAATGATGAGGGCGACGTGATGATGATTCGCCAGTATCGTCACGCTATTCGGTCGCTCAATTGGGAGATTCCCGCAGGTCTTCTCGATATTCCTGGCGAAGACCCTCTGGCGTGCGCCAAGCGAGAACTGGCCGAGGAGGTCGATCTTGAGGCGGATCACTGGGATCACCTCATGACACTCAACACCACGCCTGGTGGTTCCAACGAGTTCATCCACATCTATGTCGCCACTGGTCTTCGACCGCTGACTCACGACTACGTCCGAGAAGGTGAAGAAGAAGATTTAGAGAAACGATTTGTTCCCCTGGTGGATGTGGTGAGCGCGATCATGCAGGGGGACATTAAGAATCAAATCGCCGTGACCGCGCTTCTGGCCGCCTATGTCCAACGACACCAGCTCTAGTTCCCCGCGCAGTGAGCTCGAGCGTGAGCTCGAGCGCTATATCCGCTATGTCACACTCGAGCGCGGCCGTTCACCTCACACAGTGAGCGCCTATCGCAGCGACCTGGGGGGTTATCTTGCCTGGCTCGCACAACGCTCGCTGGGCCGCGCAGCAGAGCTTGGCCCAGAGCACCCTCGCGACTACATAGGGCAATTACCCGGCACTCGCACCACAGTCGCCAGAAAGCTCTCGAGCATCAAGAACTTTCACCGGTTCCTGCTCGATGAGGGCTTGGTCGGGCATGACGTCACGCGGGAAATCCATGCGCCGAAACTTCCCGGCCGGCTACCCAAAGCTTTGAGCGTTACGCAGGTACAAGATTTGCTCGATGCGATTGTCGGTGACGAACCGATCGCACTGCGCGATCGGGCCCTTCTGGAACTGCTCTATGCAACGGGCGCGCGCGTGTCCGAGGTGACCGAGATGAGCCTCGATGATCTGGTTGATGATCAGGGCAGAACTGCTGAGATGGTCCGTGTTACGGGAAAGGGACGCAAACAGCGCATGGTCCCTGTGGGCAGCTATGCACGAGCCGCTCTTGATAGCTATCTGACCCGCGCGAGGCCTGCCCTCATCAAGAACGCCAAGAAGTCGACTCCGGTTGTTTTTCTGGGAGCCAGGGGTGGTCCGCTCTCTCGTCAAAATGCCTGGCTGATTATCCAAGACACAGCGAAGCGGGCGCATCTCGAGGGGCTCGTGTCCCCTCACACGCTCCGTCACTCCTTTGCCACTCACGTGTTGAGCGGAGGGGCGGATATTCGCGTTGTCCAAGAGCTCCTGGGGCACGCATCAGTCTCGACTACCCAGATTTACACAAAAGTGACCATTGACACGCTCCGCGATGTCTACCTGGGGGCTCATCCGCGTGCCCGATAAATCGGAGCGATAGACTCATTACATGCCGAAAGTTGCGTCCCAGACAGGCCCCACAGGCCGTCCGTTGCGTGATTTTCCGGAACCCATAGCGCTCAAATCTCATGGGCCTGCTCGAGTCATTGCCCTGTGTAATCAAAAGGGTGGTGTCGGGAAGACCACGACCACCATCAGCCTCGGTGGTGCGTTAGCGGAATATGGCCGCAATGTCTTGATGGTGGATTTCGATCCCCAGGGCGCCCTATCTGCTGGGTTTGGGGTCAACACCCACGACGCCGTCACCATTTACGACCTTCTTATTGGCCGAGAAAAAGATGTCCGCAAGGCGATTGTGCCCACCAAGACCAAGGGGATTCATGTCATCCCCGCCAACATCGACCTGTCTGCTGCCGAAGTTCACTTGGTCAACGAGGTTGCACGCGAGCACATCCTCGCTCGCGTGCTGAAGCCGGTTCTCGATGACTACGACGTTGTCTTGATTGACTGCCAGCCTTCGCTGGGATTGCTGACCGTCAACGCGCTGACCGCAGCCCATGGTGTTCTGATTCCGCTGGAGACCGAGTACTTTGCGCTTCGTGGAGTTGCCCTCTTGATTGACACCATCGAGAAGGTTCGTGATCGTCTTAACCCTGCAATCCGCGTTGATGGCATCGTGGCCACAATGCACGACCCGAGGACGCTCCATTCAAAAGAGGTCATGGATCGGGTTGTCGAGGAATTTGGTGACATCGTGCTGCATACGGCAATCGGCCGGACCGTCAAGTTCCCGGACGCTTCGGTGGCAGCCGTCCCCATTACTGAATTCGCGCCGACTCACGCAGGTGCCCAGACATACCGCCAGTTGGCTAGAGAGCTCATCGCCCGTGGCGCGATCGCCTAGCGGAACCGTTCTCGACGGGCTGGAGTCGGAGGGCGAGCAGTCATTCCGGGTCCGCCTCGATAATTTTGATGGCCCCTTTGACCTTCTCCTTAGCCTGATTGGCAAAAGGGAGCTCGATATCACCGAGGTGGCGCTTGGCGTCGTCACCGATGATTTCCTCACCTACATCAAGGACCTCGAGGGCGTTGCGGAACTCGATGCTGCTAGCGAGTTCCTCGTGGTGGCAGCAACCCTGCTGGATATGAAAATTGTGGGATTACTGCCCCAGGGTGAATTCGTCGACGCTGAGGACGTGGCGCTCCTCGAAGCCAGGGACCTGCTCTTCGCAAGACTCCTGCAGTATCGGGCCTTCAAGGAGGTGTCCGTATGGTTCGCGGAGCACCTGGAGCGCGAAAGTCACCGGCACCCCCGCAACGTTGCCCTAGAAGAGAAGTTTGTGGCTGTAGCGCCCGAGCTTGAGTGGACGATGAGTCTGCAAGATTTCCAGATGCTCGCTCTACTTGCGATGGCACCCAGAGAGATTCCTCTGGTTAATCTGGACCACCTGCACGCGCCCCTGGTCAGTATTCGCGAACAAGCCGCCCATGTTATTGCCATGCTGAAGGGCCACGGGCCCGTGAGCTTTAGGTCGTTGATTGCTGGTGTCGCCGAGCGGGGTGTGATTGTGGCCAGGTTCTTGGCTGTTCTAGAGCTTTATCGTGAGGCTGCCATCACCTTCCAACAGTTGGAACCTCTGGGTGAGCTCACTATCCAGTGGAGTGCCCAAGATTTCAGCGACGAGCACCTGGCTAACCTGGGTGACGAATGGGGCGGTGAGGAGCGAAGAGATGGCTAAGGAAGTACAAGAGACCGCTGTCACAACAGCAGGAAACCTAGAGCGCGAGTTGGAAGCAATTCTGATGGTCGCCGACCAGCCACAGGGTGTGCTCGAGCTCTCGAGCGCCCTCGATGTTCCGGTGGCGCAGGTGAAGGCTGCGATCCAGGCGCTGGTAGCTGACTTTAACGGCGAGGCAGAGGGTCCCGAGCGTGGTTTTGAACTGCGCGAGGTCGGTGGCGGTTGGCGGATTTACGTCAGAGAGCTCTACGACTCTGTTGTCTCCCGCGTAATCCACGAACAAACACCCGCCAAGCTCTCTCCGGCCGCACTGGAAACCCTCTCGGTAATTGCATACAAGCAGCCGGTTACGAGAGGGCAGGTGTCCTCGATTCGTGCCGTGAATGTGGACAGCGTTATTCGCACCTTGGTCAGCCGCGGTCTCATTCGCGAATCACACACCGACCCCGAGACAGGGGCAATCTTCTATGTGACTACCGATCTCTTGTTGGGCGAACTCGGACTCGAGTCACTGGAGCAGCTCCCACCGTTGTCGCCACTGCTCGATGACGGCGCTGATGGCTTTGACGATGTCGACTGATCACGACGACACGGATAAGGAACGCCTCCAGAAGGTTCTCTCCAGGGCCGGGGTTGCCTCCAGGCGCCGGGTCGAACAACTCATGCAACAAGGCCGCATCACCGTGAACGGCGAAGTGGCGGAAGAGCTCGGCATGCGGATCAACCCGGCCAAGGACATCGTCGCAGTGAACGGCTCTGTGGTGTCTCTCGACACAGAGCTTCGCTACATCATGCTCCATAAGCCCTCCGGGGTCGTCTCGAGCCTCGCCGACGAGCAAGGCAGGCCAGACCTTCAGGCCTACATCGCCCAGATTGGCGAGCGAGTGTTCAACGTTGGTCGCTTAGACGCGGACACCACCGGATTGTTGTTGCTGACCAACGATGGCGATGCCGCGCATCGCCTTGCTCATCCCTCCTTTGAGGTCGACAAGGTCTATGTCGCCACAGTGCAGGGCGAAGTTGCCCCCGGGCCCCTGGCGACTCTTACCACCGGTGTGGAACTCGAAGACGGAGTCGCTCGAGCAGATCGCGCCAAACTGGTAGGTGCGCCGCGCAATGGCAAGAGCATTGTGGAGTTAGTCCTTCATTCCGGAAAGAACCGGATTGTCCGGCGCATGTTGGCTGCTATCGGCTACCCTGTCCTTGATCTGCACCGCCGAAGCTTTGGCCCCCTCCACCTGGGAGGCCTAAAACCTGGCCAATGGCGGGACCTCAGTAGGCTGGAGGTGTCCAGTGTGTTGACCCTGGCGCATCAGGACCCATCTTCCACCGAGGAGTACTCCCATGACCACGATGACTAACGCACCCTTCGGGCGCGTTCACATCATTGGTGCGGGCTTGCTCGGCGCCAGTATTGGGCTCGCATTGCGCGAGCGAGACGTTGTCGTCACCCTGGAGGATGCGTCACCCTCGGCTGTGGCTCTTGCTATTGACTACGGAGCAGGAGAGGCTCGGGCACCAGGAGCCGAGGAGCCAGAGCTCGTAGTCGTGGCGGTGCCGCCCGACGTCGTCACCGAGGTCGCAGCATCCGCGCTGGAGCGTTTCGGTTCAGCCACCGTCATCGATGTCGCCAGTGTAAAAGCAGGCATTTACGAAGGCTTAGCGAAGGCTGATGCCGACCTCGAGCGGTTCGTGGGAACTCACCCTATGGCCGGTCGGGAGCGCGGGGGCGCTGTGTCAGCGAGGAGCGACCTTTTCACTGCCAGGCCCTGGGTGATATGCGAGGGAGAACAGGGTCGCCTGGGCCAGATTGACTCGTTCATCCGAAGCCTGGGGGCAACGCCCGTCACGCTCTCAGCACGTGACCACGATCGAGCCGTAGCGCTGATGTCTCACACCCCACAATTGCTGTCTTCCATTATGGCGGCCAGACTTTCGGATGCCTCCCCGGCAGCGCTGGGGCTGGCAGGTGGGGGAGTTCGCGATGTCACCCGCATTGCAGCGAGTGACCCTGCGTTGTGGATCCAGATTGTGCAGGCCAACGCCGAAGCCATCACCGAACACCTGAAAGGCGTGAAATCAGATGTTGACCGCCTTCTCGAGGCGCTCGGCGACCTGGGGGCGGCTGGTTCTCGCAGCACGATTGCGGAGTTGCTCCACGCCGGCAATGCTGGGGTTGCCCAATTGCCGGGCAAGCATGGCGTCTCCACCAAGTTCGCTTCCCTGATTGTTGTCATCGATGACACACCAGGCCAGCTCGCCAAACTTCTCACGCAGCTGGGGGACTGGGGTGTGAACCTGGAAGACCTCCGTCTTGAACACTCACCGGGCGCCAACGTTGGTTTTGCTGACTTGACAGTAAAGAAAGACGTTGCGGCTGACGTGGAATCCAAGCTCCTCGAGACTGGCTGGCGAATTGCGGGGGAGGCCAAGTAATGGGCGCTCTCGTTGTTGCCGTCGACGGCCCGGCAGGCTCCGGGAAATCGAGTGTCAGCAAAGCTGTCGCTCGCGAGCTTGGCTATAGCTACTACGACACTGGTGCGGCTTATCGCGCGCTCGCGTGTGCTGTCCTCGACGCTGGAGTGGACCCCACAGATCAGGATGCCGTTCTCGAACTGCAGAACACCGTGACTTATGTGGCCTCTGAAGATCCCGACCACCAGTACTTCAGTGTGGACGGCGTCGATGTCACTGATGCCATTAGAGGCCACGAGGTCTCTAGCAACGTCTCTGCGATTGCCCAGCACCCCTCAGTCCGCCAAGGCCTTGTGGATCACTTTCGGAGTGTTCTGAGGGCGTGTGAGAAACCCGGCATTGTGATGGAAGGTCGTGACATCACGACAGTGGTCGCTCCAGATGCGCCGGTTCGGATTCTTCTCACCGCTGACGAGGAGACCCGCATTGCCAGGCGCCAGGCCGAAGTGGCCGGGGTCGTAGCAGCCCCGAGTGTTGCGCAAGCCCTGAGTTCCAGGGACCGCAGTGACCAAACGGTGGTCGACTTCATGAACGCAGCACCCGGCGTTACGCTCGTGGATTCAACACCTCTAACTTTTGACGAGACAGTGCGAGAACTCCTTCGCATCATTGCGAATATCAAGGAGAACGCGTGACTACCCCAGGCGACGAATTTGACGATTCTGCCATCGAGCCCGATCTCGAGCTGGCGAAACGCCTCGCTGAGCTCGATGAGGCCGAGAGCGACCAGCGTGCTGGTGCGCTTCGCCAAGGCCTTGATGAGTATGAGCTAGACGACGAAGACACAGCGCTTCTTTCCGGGTGGGAAGACAGCGACGGGGAATTGCCAGCAATGGGCGCGCTGCCCGTCCTCGCGGTCGTGGGCAGGCCGAACGTCGGCAAATCAGCACTGGTGAACCGAATTCTGGGCCGGCGCGAGGCTGTGGTCCAGGACATCCCGGGTGTCACCAGGGATCGCGTGTCCTATAAAGCGCTCTGGAACACCACCCACTTCACCCTTGTTGATACTGGCGGATGGGAACCGGACGCTAAAGGCATTGCTAAGTCTGTGGCGCTGCAAGCAGAGGTGGCCATTGACCTGGCCGACGTCATCATCTTTGTTGTTGATGCCATTGTCGGCGCCACCTCAACCGACGAGCACGTCGTCAAGCTACTGCGCCAAAGCGACAAGCCTGTCATCCTCGTTGGCAACAAAGTCGATGATGTCCGCCACGAAGCTGATGCGGCGGCGCTGTGGAACTTAGGTCTTGGTGAACCATGGCTCGTGTCAGCCCTCCACGGCCGCGGCGTGGCAGACCTTCTTGACCATGTGATTGTTCTTTTGCCGAAAGAGTCCACCAGCGCGAAACCTGAGATGGGCGGGCCGCGACGCGTTGCGTTGCTGGGGCGGCCCAATGTGGGTAAGTCAAGCCTTCTCAACAAGGCCGCAGGATCCGAACGTGTTGTGGTCAACGAGCTCGCCGGCACAACCCGTGACCCGGTTGATGAGCTGGTGGAAATCGCTGGCACTACGTGGCGCTTTGTTGACACCGCCGGTATCAGGCGCCGTGTTCACATGCAACAGGGTGCTGACTTCTATGCGAGCCTGCGCACCACAGCGGCCCTGGAAAAGGCCGAAGTTGCCGTCGTGCTCCTGGATGTTTCGGAGGCAATTAGCGAACAGGATGTTCGCATCATCGACTTGGTGTTGGAGTCTGGCCGCGCCCTGGTTCTCGCTTTCAACAAATGGGACCTGCTCGATGATGACCGCAGGCGTTATCTGGAGCGCGAGATTGAACAAGACCTCGCCCACGTGGCGTGGGCGCCACGGGTCAACATTTCTGCCACCACAGGTCGCCACATTGAGAAACTCGTGCCAGCCCTGGAGGTCGCACTCGACTCATGGGACACCCGGGTCGCAACCGGCAAGTTCAATGCTTTCCTTGCCGAGCTGGTCGCAGCCCACCCGCACCCCGTGCGGGGTGGACGCCAGCCAAGGATCTTGTTCGGTACTCAGGCGACGACCAGGCCCCCAACGTTCGTGTTGTTCACGAGCGGCTTCCTCGACCCGCAGTATCGGCGCTTTATTGCCAGACGCCTGCGGGAAATCTATGGGTTTGAGGGATCCCCCATCCAGATCAACGTGCGGGTTCGAGAGCGACGCGGGAAAAAGAAGTAACCGTGTCGATGTCGCCCCCTCCGCTTCCCCCGGAGCACTTGAGAGACCCAGGCGATGCGTGGGTCGAAGGCCCTGATGGGAAGCGCTACTGGGGACGCTTTGGAGCGGCCGATCTACTAGTTGCGCACCCGCCACTAGGGGTTCTTTTGCAACTGCGCGCGGACTGGTCTCACCACGGGGGCACATGGGGAATTCCCGGTGGGGCACTCAAGTTAGGCGAAGACCCGGTGTCCGCCGCTCTGCGAGAGGCCCACGAGGAAGCCATGGTCCCTGGCCACCAGGTTCGAGTGCTCGAGACGACGATCTTGGATCTTGGCTTTTGGTCCTACACGACCGTCATCGGCGTGAGTGACGACTACTTCGAACCTGACGAGACAGATGCTGAGAGCGCCGCCCTCGAATGGGTTCCCATTGACGAGGTGTCGCAGCGCTCTCTGCATCCAGCCTTTGGCTCAGCCTGGCCGGGATTGCGCGAGCGCTTGCTTCTCGCGCGATAGACTCGTCAAGTTGCCGGCGAGAAATTGCCGACTGCCACGGGCTGTGGCGCAGCTTGGTAGCGCACTTGACTGGGGGTCAAGGGGTCGCAGGTTCAAATCCTGTCAGCCCGACTGTTGTGATCTCTCAAGACATAGGAAACTCCTGAACCCTCAGGCGGGTTGGGGGTTGATTTACCCGGTCTTAGGGACGGGTGCGGAAGCGTTAATTCCGACGGCATTCGACCCTGCAGCACGAAGCTCATCCACGTCACGGTCTGTAACACCCCCGCTGACCATGAGCAGGACATTCGGAAAGGGCCACCCCCTGGCAATCAACCCCATAAACTCACGCCTGGCGAGCGATTTTGGTCGCCTACCAGGGCCTTTCGGAATACGACGAGATGACACCATGACCTCCAAATAGTGGTTCCACGTTGCAACCACCACTAGAAACCACCCGCTTGAAAAGTGAACACTCTCAATGATTGGAGTGTGATTACTTTGGAAGATTGGGCGTTGATTAGAAGACTGGCTGCGGGGGCTTGACGGGGCTGTTGCCTTAGTGTAGAAATACGTAAGCAAGTGCTTTCCTATTTCAATACATGTGAAAGGTACATAATGATTAACCGTTCCTCTTTAGTGGCCGTTGTCACTGTGGCGGGCATCGTCGCCACGCTTTCTGGGTGCTCAGCGCCTGCAGACGATGCCCCATCCAGCACCGAAACCACCCCGTCCAGCACCGAAACCATTCAAATCGGATTGCTCACCGACCTGAGTGGGGCCGCGGGCATTTTTGGCCCCCCAACACAAAACGCCGCAGAGCTAGCCGTAGAGGAAATCAACGCGGCGGGTGGCGTGAATGGTCAAAACTTGGAACTCTTGGTCGCCGATGAGACTGGAGTTCCCACTGCCGGAGTTAGCGCAGCGCAGCGACTCATCCAGGAAGATGGAATCGTCGCACTCTTCGGTCAGCACAACAGCGCGACTCGTGATGCTGTCGCTCCAGTGACGAGCGACGCGGGAATCGCCTACTTTCACACACCGTTGGCCGAGGGTAACTTCTGCTCAGCCAACGTTATTTCTAACGGCGAGGTTCCTGCACAGCAGTTAGCGCCTGCGATTCCCTATCTTCAGACTGAGACTGGAAACAACAAATGGTTCCTTCTTGGCGCTGATTACATCTGGGGTCAGACCGTCCTTGCAGAGGCCGCTAAATACATCGAGGCCAGTGGTGGCGAAGTTGTCGGGCAGGAACTGGTTCCGATCGGCACTACCGACTTCCAGAGCGTAATCACCAAGATTAAGCAAAGTGGCGCGCAGCTGATCATCCCAGCGATCTTCGGTGGCGATGCAATCACGTTCGAAAAGCAGGCTTTCGATGCTGGCGTTGGCAACTCTGCAGTGCAGCGACTCGGTGTGATCTATGAAGATGGCACCCTAGGCGCGATGGGCGCTGAGGTTACCGACGGAATGTTTGTCTCTATGGCTTACAACGAAGCCCTGGACACAGAGGCAAACGCCGCGTTCCTCACGGCTTACTACGCCAAGTTTGGTGACGAGGCGCCGCCGCAGACGGCACTCTCCGAGCAGACCTACGTGGCAATCCACGCGTGGGCCAAAGCTGCGAATGAAGCCAAGTCAACCGCGAGTGTCGATGTCCTTTCGGCGCTTTCGGGCCTAACTTACGACGGACCGTCGGGAACAGTAACTTTCGGTTCCGACCACTTCGCAACGCAATCGATCGTGTTGACACGAGTTCAGCCCGATGGTGTGTCGGTTGTCGCCACAACGTTCGATTCCGTCAATCCGGAGCAGACTTGCTCCGAACCCATGGGCAAGTAGGGTTCGACCTACTCCATGGATTTTGCATTCGTCGTCGACCAGGGATTGGGTATCTTGGCAACAGCCTCGGTATCCGCCCTGGTCGCGATGGGTCTGGCACTGTCTTTCAGGCTCATGGGCATCATTAACCTCGCTAGCGGGGACTTCATGATGATCGGCGCTTATTCGGTGTTGACTTTCGTGGCCATTGGGCTTCCTTATTTGGTGGGAGTCCTAGCGGCATGCATTATCGGGTTTTTGCTCGGCGCACTTGCTGAGAGGGGCCTCTTGCGCCGTTTCGCGCGGGCCCCAGAACTTGCGATTCTTGGCACCTTCGGGCTCGGAATCGTGATTCGCCAAATCGTCGAACTGGCTTTTGGCAAGAACTTCCAATTCGTTGAGAACCCGCTTTCCGGTTCGGTTGAAATTGGAGGCGCCGAGTTTCCGCTTTACCGCCTTGTTTTGATCGGCGTATCGGTCGCGGTGATTGGCGCCCTACTTCTTGTCCTCACAGTTACGCCGCTTGGAGTGAAAGTCCGAGCTGTCGCAGCAGACAGTGATCTAGCCGAAACTCTTGGTATCCGATCGGGTCGTCTGAAGCTCGTGGTTTTTGCGGTCAGCACCGCCATGGCGAGTCTGGCTGGCTCGCTAATCGCACCGTTGACCAATGTCGGACCAGGAATGGGCAATGCCTACCTGTTCGTCATGTTCGTGGTGGTGATTGTCGGCGGGGCAAGGGTGAGTATGGTGCTCGTTGCTGCCCTAGCGATTGCAATCGTTCAAAACCTGACAACCCTGGTTGTTGATTCCCTTGTTGCCAAGCTAGCGATTTTAGGGATGGCATTCCTTGTTTTGGCGGCCACTCGCCCGGCGACGAAGGGCGCAGTCGTATGATGCGTCGTTCGATTGCAGTGCTCGCTTCCATAGCCGTACCTTTACTTGCGCTTACACTAGGTGGCTACCAGGGCGGTCTCTTCAGTCAATTCGCGCTGTATGGGGTTGCGACAGCCGCGTTAGCACTCTGTTGGGGTTTCGCGGGAATTTTGAGTCTCGGCCATGCGGTCTCTTTTGGCATCGGCGCATATGTCGCCGCGTGGTTCGGAATAAACGTCCCGGACGGTGGGACCGCTCTCGGCATACTCTTCGGAGGGCTTAGCGCAGGTATTGTCGCGTTGGTCGTTGGTCTGGTGGGATTGCGAGGCCGAGTCAATATCATCACCTTTGCATTACTCACCTTCGTTTTGCTATTTGGCGCTATTGAGGTGGTCAATCAACTGACGCCGATCACGGGCGGATTCAATGGACTGGCGGGGGTGCCTTCGCTCAATCTGGCCGGAATCTGGACTGCCGACCCGTTGGCGCAAAGGGTAATCGTAACAAGCGCTGCAGTCGGTCTTTTGTGGAGTTTGATTGTTGTCGCACGCAGTCCCTTCGGGGGAGTCCTCACCCTTGCCAGGACGCACGCTATCCGAGCAGCGTCATGTGGGTATAACATTCCGGCCTTCCGGATCGGTACTTTCGCCTTCGCAGGAGTCGTAACCGGACTGGCCGGTGCACTCTTTGCCACGCAGACGCAGTTTGTCGCGCCGGATCAGATTAGCTTGGCCTTGGCCACGAATTTAGTTCTTTGGGCGATGATTGGCTCTCGTACAAGTCTTATCGGATCCTTCGCCACGGCGATCGTCATTAGCTTCATCACCAATGAACTAGCCGATAGGTTTTTGTCGGTTTGGTTGCTTGCCATGGGCCTCATATTCATCTTTGTTGTGGTCCTCATTCCCGGGGGCTTGGCGGACGCAGTTCTGAAACAGATCCCCGAAAGATGGCGTGCGAGGAAGACGGTCGTCCTTACGACTGCGGCGCACGAGGCCAGCGCGGGTAACGAGGCTCTCGAGGCTCTGGGAATCACATGCACCTTTGGAAACTTCACCGCTGTGGATGATGTCAATCTACGCGTTGGGGGCGGAGTCCATTGTCTGATTGGCCCCAACGGCGCCGGTAAATCCACACTGCTCAATGCTCTTTCTGGCACAGTGCCGCCATCCGGGGGCAAATGGCGCGTGGGCAACACCGAGCTCACGCGAATGCGACCTTGGCAGATGGCTCGAGCAGGCGTTGCGCGCAAGTTCCAATCTCCCGCGATTGCGCCCGAACTCACTGTCGCCCAAAACCTTGCCATCGCCAGATTCGGTGTGACAGTGCACCCTGTGGCGCTGATTTTCACGCAGTGGCGCGCAGACCTAACTTCGACAGCGTGGCGAATCCTTGAGGCCGGCAATCTCGTGCGCCTGCTTGACAGTCCCGCCGGCCGCCTTTCCCACGGGCAACGTCAGATACTCGAGCTCGCCATGACATTTGCAAGCCGACCCACGCTTGTTCTTCTCGACGAACCGACGGCAGGAATGACCGCTAGTGAAACTGCGCGTATTGCGGAAATTCTTCGGGAGGAAGCAGTTGGGTTGGATATTGCAATTGTCGTTGTCGAGCACGACATGACGGTCATCCGCTCCGCGGCCTCCGCGGTTACTGTGCTGCAGGCGGGTCGGGTTCTGGCAACAGGTACCGTCGAGGAGATTGAAAACAATGCTGAAGTCACACGCGCTTACGTTGGGGGCGGAAACTGATGTCGGCGCTTGCTGTGCACGGTCTTGTTGCCGGCTACGCCGGTGCTCGCATCGTTAGCGATTTAGACCTCATAATCAAGCCTGGCGAGGTCGTCGCGCTACTCGGACGCAACGGAGCAGGAAAGACTACGGCGGTGGCTGCAATCACGGGCACGATGACTTGCATGGCTGGAACAGTGGCTATGGGCGACGTGGACGTGACGAAGGCTCAACCTTCCCGACGGTTTCAACTTGGAATGCGCTCGGTTCGCCAAGATCAGCCTATCTTGCGCGATCTCACGGTTGCGGAAAACTTGCGCTTGGTCGAAGCCTCGAAAGAAGCCGCAGCCGACTGCTTCCCCTTTCTTGCCGAACGCTTGTCGCAACGCGCGGGCACTCTCTCGGGCGGCGAACAGAAAATGCTCGCTGTTGGCCGGACGGCTGCAAACCCAGGCACGCTCTGGATTCTTGACGAGCCGAGCGAGGGCTTGCAACCGATGAACGTAGATCGGTGCGCCCAACTTATCCGTGAGGCATCAGGCCTTGGGGTCGGTGTCCTCCTGGTTGAACAGCACATTGGAATGGCCCTCGCTGTGGCTGATCGATGGCTTGTCATGGAAACGGGCGTTGTCATAGACCACGGAACCGTTACTTCTACAACCTTCGAGACCGTCAGTCGGCGGCTCGCAGTCTAAACAACGAAAGGGAACTGAACGAATGATTACACGCACTCTTGCAGATTGGCGGGCCCTATCACCCGAGCAACGACGTGTCGCTCTCGATGAGACGCGAACTGCGGCTTTGGCATCGGCTGGGACTGGCGTCTTTATCTCCATTGCCGAGGCGGACTCCCTAACAGAGGGGGGCGATGGCGTACTTGCGGGAACCCCCATCGCAGTCAAGGACAACATCGATGTGGCTGGACTCTCGACCACGGGTGGCACGGACTACCTCGACTACTCGCCTGATGTTAATGCCGATGTCGTGACTGCGTTGCGGTCGGAGGGTGCTGTTGTTGTCGGCAAAACAAATTTGCACGAACTCGCGTTTGGCCTCACCAGCAACAACGGCGCGCACGGACCAGTTCGGAATCCCTTCGACCCTTCGCTCAGCGCCGGTGGATCCTCAGGCGGGAGCGCCGCAGTGGTTGCCCGGGGAATTGTACCCGTGGCAATTGGTACAGACACTGGAGGTTCAATGTCCGTTCCGGCATCATTCTGTGGCGTTTTTGGTATTCGTCCGACCACAGGGCGCTATCCTTCAGATGGGATCATTGGGCTCTCCTGGACGCGCGACACCGCCGGACTCTTCGCTACTAACGTCAGTGATCTGCGCTTTGTTGATGAAATCATCACCGGTGAGGGTGACAGCGCCGCAGATATTAAGCCCAAGGAAATTCGGGTTGGTGTTTCCGATGCGTATCTCGCTGATCTGGAGGCGACCGTGGGGGCGCGATTCGACGAGGCCGTGGCAGCTCTTCGTGGCGCGGGGGTGCACATTGTGCCGGTGAATCTTGTTGACCACTTTGAGCGGACAGCGGTATCCAACATGACAGTTGTGCTGTTCGAGACCCCACATACGTTGGTGTCCTATTTGAGAGGTACCGGTCTCGCAGGGCTTCCGGCAGACCTGCTCGCGGCTTCGGAATTGACAAAGTCACCCGATGTGGCGGGTGTGCTTGCCTATATTCACGGCAATCCTGTACCCGTCGTGGATTACCAGCGTGCGGCAGCGAATCGCTGGCAACTGCGCAGGCAATTCATCTCGCAGTTGGACGACGCGGGAGTCCACGCCATTGCGTTCCCCACAGTTCCAATCTTGCCGCCACCGTTGGGACAGGATGCCGAGGTTGAACTCAACGGCTCTGTTCGCTCGCTCTTCGATACGCTCACACGCCTAACGTCCCCAGGCGCACTTATGGGCATGCCGATGGTGACAATTCCAACCGGCGACCCGAAGGCAGTTCCCGTCGGAATTACCATTATGGGCCGACCCTTCGATGACCGAGAGGTTCTTAAGATTGCGGATACCTTCTCGGAGATTCTGCGCCCTAGCGGCGACCGGTCCCAATCTGGCGGAACCCTTCAGACGTAACCTCTACCAGCTCGGTGGTAAGTAGCTCTCCCCGGTCGCGGCTCAAGAGTCGCGAGCCACCGAGGCGCGCGGAACGGAGCACCCCACTGATTTCAGCGGGCTCCGCAGTCTTCGCGACTCCCAGTGCCTGTGCATAGAGATGGATGCTGTCATAAACAGACTTGGCCATGCTGCTCAAGCGAGGCGCAAGGTCGCCGAATCTCGCCCGGTAGCGACGCGCAACGTCGTCCATCTCGTCGGCAAGCAGCGGCATAAAGTACTCCTGAGTTGACCAGATTCCATCAGCTACAGCGCGACCGGTATGGTCGAGCAGGGAATCATCGAAATTGGTAGCGAGAGTGCGAAATTTTGAGCGCAGTCCCGACTCGAAAAACGCACGTTCGAATAGCACCGCATCGATTCCGACGAGCGACGAGAGAATCAAGTCCGCTCCGCTCCTCGAAATCCGGTCGATGACCTCGTCGAATTCAGGTGCTCCCAGCGGATGGTAATGTTCCCCAGTAATTACACCGTCGTGTCGGTCGATAATCTCATTGGCCACCATGCCGATCGAGCGTGGCCATACGTAATCTGAGCCGATGATAAACCAGTGCCGGGAGTTTGTCCGTTCCATCATGAGTGGCACCGAGGCTGCCAACTGGTCGAGGGGAGTCTCTCCAAACTGGAAAAAGTTATATCCCGACGGCGTGTGTTCGCTCATTGCGGCAGCAAGAAAAAGCGTCCCGCGCGCGTCGGCGACTGGACGAATTGCTTGGAGGGATGCAGACGAGATACAAGCAACAATAACGTCGCTTCGCTCGGTTACCGACAGGTGGTGGAAGGCGCTGAGCGCGGCGCCTTGGTCGGTGCGATCGTCCGCTACGACGAGTTGCGCGGGGTGGGGGCCGAAGGCTGAATTAGCGTTCAGCTCCTCGACCGCGAGTGTCGCGCCATTCGCGACGGCGCGACCCAACAGTCCGGCAGTCCCCGACAGAGGCGCAAGGAGGCCGATCTTGATGCCGGTAGGAGCGCGGGTCCCGGAGTCCGGGGTGGGGGTAGCAGAGAACCATGGAAGGCACTCTGAGCCCAGCCGGACCTTCACCGCGACGCGGGTTCCCCCTTCAATCCGCTTAAGGTCCATACGGATGTGCCCACTCCAGGGAGTCTCCTGAGCGATAGACACGCTCTGATTTTTGACCGCCTCAATGATGCGACCGGAGGACTCGATCGTCGAACCGTCCGGATGCGGAATGCTGAACATGACGGCCGAACCGACCTCAAGATTAAGGCAGTACTTGAGAATTGGCCAACCACAGGTGTGGCCGCTGGAAAGCTCACTCCACAACTCGCTAGGGACCTTCGTGGACTCCGCGTTGACGAAGAAGCTGAGGTCGCCCATAAAAAGCTAACGCCTTACGGGCTCCGTGCCCGCAGCCAACTGATTGACGTCGTCCTGGTAGACGTCGCGCAAGAACTGTAAAACGTCTCCAGCACGGTTGGTCCCGAGAGAGTAAAAACGAAACTGACCCCGACGCTGTTCGACGACCATGTCTGCATCCCGAAGCACACGTAGGTGGGAGGAGATGGCGGCTCGAGTTACCTCAGGAAAATGTTCGGCGAGCGAACTAACTGCAAGCTCGACGTCTTTGCTGAGTATCTGCAGAATCGACCTTCGGGTAGGGTCGGCCATTGCCGAGAAAGCCATCTTGGCACTATCGGGCATTCTTCCTTCTTCGTTTCTGCGTTAGGTCGAGGAAACTCTTGTTGCAATTCTGTATAGGTAAATGTATCTTTACATCTTAGTTTACTGTCATGTTCCTCAACGTCAGGGTACTGGTTTCGATGGCGAAAGTCCACAACGCACGTTTTGATGGGGGCCCCGTGCTTGACGAGGGTGAGTTGCTCACGGCGGGTCAACTCGCGGAACTCCAACTAAGCCGACTGCGGTGGACCGTGCGGCACGCCTACGAAAATGTGGTTGCTTATCGAACAAAATTTGACGCAGCAGGGGTTAGCCCTGACGACGTCCACACGCTCGATGACCTCCGTAGATTTCCCTTTACGACCAAGGAAGACCTGCGCCAGAACTATCCGTTTGGTATGTTCGCAGTGCCCTCCAACCAGGTTGTCCGCATCCACGCTTCCTCTGGAACAACAGGTAAACCGACAGTCGTGGGCTACACAAAAAACGACCTCGACGTATGGGCGACGGTGGTCGCTCGTAGCCTTCGAGCCTCCGGAATCCACGCGGGTATGCGGGTGCACAACGCCTATGGTTACGGGCTTTTCACGGGTGGCTTAGGTGCCCACGCCGGGTTAGAGAAGCTTGGCGCGACAGTCATTCCCGTTTCTGGCGGCCAGACAGCTCGCCAGGTTCAGTTAATTCAGGATTTTTTGCCCGAGGCCATAATGTGCACGCCGAGCTACTTGTTGACCATTGCTGACGCGATGGAAGAGGTGGGAATGGACCCTCGATCCTCTAGCCTGCGTGTGGCTGTGCTCGGTGCAGAGCCGTGGACGGAGCAGATGCGTCACGAACTAGAGGAACGGCTCGCGATAGATGCCGTGGATATTTATGGACTCAGTGAAGTGATGGGGCCGGGCGTTGGCAATGAATGTGTCGAGACGAAAGATGGACCGCACATCTGGGAGGACCACTTTTACCCAGAAGTCATCGACGCGGAGACTGGCGAAGTTCTGCCGGACGGCGCTGAGGGAGAGCTCGTATTCACATCCCTGACGAAGGAGGCGTTCCCGGTCATCCGTTACCGAACGCGCGACCTCACTCGCCTGCTGCCAGGCACTGCCCGACCGACGATGAGACGGATCGCCAAGATTGTCGGGCGAAACGATGACATGATCATCCTCCGCGGGGTAAATCTCTTTCCGACGCAAATCGAGGAGATTGTGCTTGGGATGGCTGAATTGTCGCCGCACTTCATTCTCGAATTGCGTCAGGCGGGAAGGATGGAATCGCTCACCGTGAAGATCGAACGACGTGGCGAGGTTTCGGTTGCGGCCGCCGCGGAGGGCGGAAAGTTGCTCGTTCGGCGCATCAAAGAGAGCATCGGTACAAGCGTTCAAGTCTCAGTAGTCGATCCCGGAACGTTGCCACGATCCGAGGGCAAACTCAAGAGGCTCTATGACCTCCGCTGACCCGGGTCGCCGCCCACGGCAAGGTTCACAGATTCAAACTCAATTGAAAAGGCCGTGACTGAATGACACTGTTGCCAATCACAAGGACAACCCATGAGAACTCAGGTAATCGGGGGGCGGTGCAGTCATGACAGAGGCATTTGTGGTTGATGGCGTGCGAACACCGATTGGTCGATACGGGGGTTCACTCTCGACCGTCCGCCCAGATGACCTCGCTGCTATGGCAATTGCTGAGCTAGTGTCTCGGAGCGGTATCGACCCGTCAATGGTCGACGACGTGATCCTCGGAGACGCTAACCAAGCGGGCGAAGATAACCGCAATGTCGCTCGCATGGCGGTTCTACTGGCGGGGTTGCCTGACACCGTCCCCGGCATAACTGTCAATCGACTGTGTGCCTCCGGCCTCTCTGCCGCGCACCTGGCCGCCAGCATGGTTAAGGCCGGCGAAGCTGAAGTTGTTATAGCAGGTGGAGTCGAGTCGATGACTCGCGCTCCTTGGATCCTCGCTAAGCCGGACCGCCCCTTCAGCAAACCGGGAGAGATTGTTGATTCATCACTTGGTTGGCGTTTTGTCAATCCGCGACTTGCGGCGCGAGACAAGGCGACATTCTCGATGACCGAGACCGGCGAACACGTCGGGCAACGCGAAGGAGTGAGCAGGCTTCAGGCGGATGCCTTTGCTCTTCGCTCGCATGAGAATGCGTTGGCTGCTATTGCGGCAGGGTATTTTGATCGGGAGATTGTTGCCGTCGAGACACCGGAGGGCGTAACCGTGGTGACGGATGAGGGACCCCGTGCAGACAGTTCCCTCGACCGGCTTGCGGGCCTCAAGCCGGTCGTACGCGGAGGAAGCATTGTCACCGCGGGCAACTCGTCCAGCCTGAACGACGGCGCGGCTGCTGTGCTCATTGCCAGCGGAGAAGCAGTCAAAAGGTTTGGGCTCACCCCCCGCGCCCGCGTGGTGGGGGGCGCATCCGCAGCTCTCGCCCCCGAGGTGATGGGTCTAGGACCTGTCCCCGCGACGCACAAACTTTTGGCGCGCACAGGCATTCGGCTGGATCAGATTGGGGCTATTGAGCTTAACGAGGCGTTCGCCACTCAAGCGCTGGCCTGCATCCGCCTGCTCAGTCTCGACGAGAAAATTGTGAACGCAGACGGCGGCGCCATTGCGCTAGGCCATCCTCTTGGCGCGTCCGGTGCGCGGATTCTTGTGACTCTCCTCGGGCGCATGGAACGCGACCGCGCACAGTTCGGGCTAGCAACCATGTGCGTCGGTGTTGGCCAGGGGGCTGCGCTTCTCGTGGAGTCGGTTTGATGACGTCAACCCTGCAGATTGACGACAGTCGGAACGATCGGCTGCACGTGCGACTCAATCGGCCTGCGGTGAAAAATGCTATCGACCGTGCAATGGTCGGCGAGCTGCATGATGTGTGTTCACTTCTGGAAGCAGAGCCACGCATCCTTATCTTGAGCGGGTCGGGTGGGGTTTTCGCCTCGGGAGCCGACATCGCGGAACTTCGTGAACGCAGGGCTGCAGACGCGCTCGAGGGAATCAACTCCAGACTCTTTCATCGCATTGCGTTGCTGCCCGCTCCCGTGATTGCAGCTATCGATGGCTGGGCACTGGGGGGTGGCGCTGAATTGGCATATGCTGCTGACTTTCGAATCGCGTCGAATCGCTCGCGCTTCGGCAACCCCGAGGCTTCGCTGGGAATCATCGCCGCGGCCGGTGCCACTTGGCGACTCGCTGAGCTCATCGGTGAACCCCTCGCAAAAGATGTCCTTTTGGGGGGGCGCATTTTGTCGGCAAGTGAGGCGCTAACCTCGCGGCTCGTAACCGAGGTACATGAGCCTGACGAACTCGATGCGGCGGCCGACGCACTCGCCGATCGCATCGCGAAGCTCGATCCGCTAGCGGTTCGAGAGACCAAGCGTGTGATGTCCGCAAATCGGTCGGAGCATCCACGGATTGATGAAGAAGCGCAGGCCGTGCTGTTTGAATCACCGGAGAAGTATCGGCGCATGACCGATTTTCTTGAGGGACGTCAGCGGTGACTGGCGTGCCGTCCCAAGTCGGCGTGATGGGCGGAGGTCGCATGGGAGTCGGAATAGCACACGCTTTTCTGCTGGCGGGTTCGTCCGTGACTCTGCTCGAACGAAATGACGAGGCGGCCTCTCAGGCACTCGAGGCACTGTCGACGGCGCTAGATGTGAGCATCGGTCGCGGCACTTCCACAGAGTCGCGAGTTGACCTGCTCGCCCGTTACGTCACCACCCTTGACTCTAGCGATCTAGCTGATAGTGAACTTGTGGTCGAGGCAGTGCCCGAGGATTTTGCGCTCAAGGTGGAAATGCTCGCGAAAATTGAGGCGGTGGTTAGTAGTGAAACGTGGCTCGCCTCGAATACGTCTTCGTTGTCAATCTCGTCGATGGCTGAGGCGCTTTCCCGGCCGGAGCGCTTGGCTGGGTTGCACTTCTTTAACCCTGTACCCAGTTCGACACTCGTCGAGATAGTTCGGGGTGAGAAATCAGCGCCTGAACTAATCGAATTTGCAAAGGAGTGGGTTGTGGCAATCGGCAAGACTCCGGTCACAGTCAACGACTCGCCTGGTTTCGCGAGTTCGCGGCTCGGAGTCGTCATCGGGCTTGAAGCGATACGCATGCTTCAAGAAGGCGTTGCGTCTGCCGAGGACATTGATGCGGCCATGGTGTTGGGCTACAAGTTCCCAGTAGGTCCTTTACGGCTGACGGACATGGTCGGTCTTGATGTGAGGCTAGGAATCGCCAACTTCCTGCACAGTCAACTCGGCGAACGTTTCAATCCGCCCGCTCTCCTGCGAGCAATGGTCGAGGACGGCAAGCTAGGGCGAAAGAGCGGTGAGGGGTTCTATCGATGGGACGATTAGCGTCTTTCAACAATAAGGTTCGTGATTCGGACGGTGCACAGGCGGCCCCCCGCTTCGTCTGTAATGACGACCTCATGACTCGTGACGGTCTTTCCCAGGTGGATTGCAGTGGCTACGCCCGTGACGATTCCATCGCGCACGCCACGATGGTGGGTGCCGCTGATATCCAGGCCCACCGCCAATTTGCCAAGCGTGCTCGCGTGAATCACAGCGGCCCACGAGCCGACCGCTTCACCGAGGGCCATCGATGCGCCACCGTGCAACAGGCCGAAAGACTGTGTGTTTCCGTTCACGGGCATTGTCGCGACGACGCGCTCGGCAGACTGTTCGAGAACCACGATTCCGAGTTTGTTGTCGAGGGCTCCAAGTTTGATTGCCCATGGCGGGTTCGTCATGAACTCAGTCTAGTAAACGTTCATCAAGCAAAGGGAAGAACATCATGACCATCGTCGCCGCCGACATTCACGTACTCCCGAGTTTTGTGCAAGGCCAATGGTGGCAGGCGCAAACCGGCTCGCCAATTAGGGACGCGTCGACGGGGGATGTGCTTGCACTCGCGGGGAGCGATGGGCTCGATCTGGCGGGCGCAATCGACTACGCTCGCACAGTGGGTCAGCGTTCGCTCGGCGACTTGACCTTCCACCAACGTGCGCTCATCCTTAAAGCTTTGGGAGCGGCGCTGACGGCGGCGAAAGACCATCTCTACATAGTGAGTGATACCACCGGAGCAACCAGGCGGGATTCTCTCGTTGACATCGATGGTGGTATTGGTGTCCTATTTACCTATTCCTCTAAGGGCCGCAGGGATCTGCCTAATACTCGCACTCGCTTAGTCGACGGTGAGCACGAAAACCTCTCGAAGGACGGTTCCTTCGGTGGTCAGCATGTTTACGAGCGGATATCTGGCGTTTCGTTTCAAATCAACGCTTTCAATTTTCCCGTGTGGGGCATGCTCGAGAAGTTTGCACCAGCCTTTCTCGCGGGCGTTCCCTCGATCGTCAAGCCCGCTTCGCCTACGGCCACTCTCGCCGAGGCAGCGGTTAGGGTCATGGTCAACTCGGGCCTCCTCCCCGATGGAGCGCTACAGCTCGTTTGTGGGGCGGTCCGCCAAACTCTTGATTTACTTGATATTCGCGATCACGTGTCATTCACCGGATCAGCGGACACTGCGGCCAGTCTTGCGATTCACCCGGGAGTTATTCGCAAGGGGGTAGGTTTCACTGCGGAGGCGGATTCACTTAATGCTGCGATTCTCGGGCCGGATGTCACGGCAGAAGACCCGGAATTCGACGCGTTCGTTGCGTCTGTTGTGTCTGAAATGACCACCAAAGCCGGCCAGAAGTGCACGAGCATACGTCGTATCATCGTTCCGGAATCTGTCGCAAACGAATTGGCCAACGCAATAGCCGAGCGAATAACTGCGCGCACTGTGCTGGGCGATCCGCGTGCGGAGGGCACGACAATGGGTCCACTTGCGAGTATTGAACAGCGAGAGGATGTCGAGCGAAGCGTTGACGCACTCATCGCTGGTGGGGGTCGTGTCGTATTCCGAGGCGCCAGCGTTCCGAGCCTGCAACTTGCCAGCGGCGAGGTTGGCGCTGTAACTGGCGGCGCGTTCATCGCACCGATTCTTCTGCGCTTCGACGATGCTGACGCGGACGCGGTGCATGAGATAGAGGCTTTTGGCCCGGTCGCCTCAATCATCACCTATTCGTCGCCGGATGATGCTGCGAGGCTGGCTAATCGTGGTGGCGGTTCGCTTGTTGCTACGGTGTGCAGCTATGACCGTGCGTTCGTGGCGAGGACAATCTCGCTCATCGCCCCGTTTCACGGGCGTGTCTTGGTTCTCGATCGCGATGTTGCGCGCAGTTCGACCGGGCACGGGTCACCAGTTCCCCACCTCGTCCATGGTGGCCCAGGTCGTGCGGGTGGGGGAGAGGAATTGGGAGGTATACGAGCGGTCAAAAATTTCATGCGTCGCATTGCTTTGCAAGGATCACCCCATACGCTGAGCATGCTTACAGAGCAGTGGCGCAGCGGCGCTCCGGTCTTTGAGGGCGAGCACCCTTTCCGCAAGCCGATCTCACGACTTCGCACGGGCGATCGAGTAATGTCTGACGAGCGAGAGGTTACTCTCGCTGACATAGAGCACTTTGCGGAGTTCACTGGGGACTCCTTTTACGCGCATACCGACGAAGCGGCAGCAGCTGCGAACCCGTTCTTCCCCGGCAGGGTCGCTCACGGCTACCTCCTCCTTTCGTGGGCGGCAGGGTTATTCGTAGACCCCGCTCCTGGTCCAGTCCTCGCCAACTACGGACTTGAAAACCTGCGCTTCATCATCCCGGTGACACCCGGTGACAGGGTCCGGGTAACGCTCACCGCGAAACAGATCACTCCGCGCGAGAACGAGGAATATGGGGAGGTGAGATGGGACGCGGTCCTAGTCAACCAGAGGGATGAAACGGTCGCGACTTATGATGTTCTTACGTTAGTGGCCAAAAAAGATTAGTCGGCCGCCTTGGCAAGTCCGTCGAAAGCCACGCTGATCACGTCGTCGGCGAGGCGGTCAGGTGGTATCGGGCCGTCGGGGCGATACCATTCCACAATCGAGTTGATCATTCCGAAAAGGAGCCTCGTTGTCGTGCGTGCGTCTATGTCTGCCCGCATCGCGCCGTCATCGCGGGCTTCGTCAACGAGGTCGGCGACCGCATGGGTGAAGCCCCGTCGTCGCTCAAGAGCGTGACGTTCGACCTCGGTATTGCCCCGTAGCCGAAGCAGAAGAGTGACGTAGGGCAGGTCCTTAACCAGTACTTCAACGGCGCCTCTCAGGACGAAGCGCAACCGGTCTTCGGCGGGGCCTTTTGTGGCCTTCTCTTTTGTCAGCACGAGTTCAAGTTCGCTCAGTGCGCGGTCGAGAGCGAGACGAAGTATGTCTTCTTTTCCCGATACGTGGTAGTAAACCGCGGATTTACTAGTCCCGAGTCGTTGTGCCAGCATTTCCATTGAGGTTGCTTCGTATCCGTGGTCGTTGAATGCCGCGACCGCGATGTCCAACACGGAGGCAAGGTCGTATGCCTCGCGACCGGCGCGACCATTACCGGCGCTGCGCGCGGGCAATGCATCTGCCATTTCGCCTCCGAAATTGTCCGGCCCCGACTTTACTCGAATCCTGATGCCAACCTACCAAACATGCTAAAGTTTACTGAACGACCAGTAAGTTTTGCAAAGGAGATGAAATGTATGACATCAGCGTGTTGAGCAAAAACGAGGACTCAATCGACGAGGCGGGCGCAGCTCGCTTTGCCGAACTACTGGCCAACGAGCAGCGTGTCGAACCGACCGACTGGATGCCCGAGGGCTATCGGAAGACCCTTATTCGCCAGATTTCTCAACATGCTCATTCCGAAATTATTGGCATGCAACCTGAGGGAAACTGGATCACCAGGGCCCCCAGTTTGAAGCGCAAGGCCATTCTGATGGCCAAGGTGCAGGACGAAGCCGGACATGGCCTCTACTTGTATTCCGCAGCTCAGACCCTCGGCGTTGATCGCGAGACGATGTTTGAGCAACTCATTACAGGAGCGGCTAAATATTCTTCGATATTCAATTACCCCACTCCGACCTGGGCTGATATGGGTTCGATCGGCTGGCTTGTCGACGGTGCCGCCATCTGCAATCAAGTTCCCTTGTGTCGCGCATCGTACGGTCCCTATGGGCGAGCGATGGTGCGCATCTGCAAAGAGGAGTCGTTCCATCAGCGTCAAGGGTTCGAAATCTTGCTTCATCTCATGCGCGGCACCGACGCACAGAGGTCAATGGCTCAAGAATCAGTCAACCGCTGGTACGCCCCCGCACTAATGATGTTCGGGCCGCCTGATGACGATTCGCCCAATTCTCGGCAGAGTATGGATTGGAATATCAAGCGTTTTAGTAATGACGAACTTCGTCAACGCTTCGTGGACATGCTCGTGCCGCAGGCCGAGATTCTAGGCATCACTCTGCCGGATCCTCACCTTAAGTGGAACGAAGAACGCGGGCACTTCGACTTCGGCGAGCTCGACTGGTCCGAGTTCCACGATGTGCTTGCTGGCAACGGCCCAGCCAACATGATTCGGGTTGCCAGACGGCGTCAAGCTCATGAGGACGGGGCATGGGTTCGCGAGGCCGCTCGCGTGTACGCGGATTCCCGCACCGCGGAGAGAATCGCCTCGTGACCAGTCCCGGAGACTCCGGTGGTCGCGAAACGTGGCCGATGTGGGAGGTGTTCGTGCGATCCAGTAGGGGGCTCTCCCACGTGCATGCTGGGTCCCTCCATGCAGCTGACGAAATCATGGCTGTGCGCAATGCCCGCGACCTCTACACCCGTCGTGCAGAGGGTGTCTCGATTTGGGTCGTGCGCGCGTCCGCTATCACTGCGTCTGACCCCGATGCGCGCGGTGCATTCTTCGAATCACCACAGGGCAAGGAATACCGTCACGCGACGTACTACACCGAGTCTGATTCTGTGGCTCACTTATGACCCACACGAGTAACCGTCAGAAAACCGACGTGGTCACCGCCCAAACAGTCGCCACCGCAGGCGTTGCTGCCCCTGAGTCTGTTGCGCGCTATGCAACCGGGTTAGGGGACGACGCGCTGATTCTCGCGCAGCGGCTCGGCGAGTGGATTGCACACGCGCCCGAACTGGAAGAAGACGTCGCACTCGGCAACATTGCTTTGGACCAGCTGGGGCATGCGCGCAGTTTTCTCACCTACGCGGCTTCGGCCTGGGGGAAAACAGAGGACGACCTCGCCTTCTTCCGGGATGAACACGAATTCCTCAATCGGCAACTGTTTGAGCAGCCTAATGGCGACTTTGCCCAGACAATCGCCCGTCAACTCGCGGCATCCGTCTACTTCGAGGCACTGTACAACGCGCTTTCTCAGTCGACTGATGGAACTCTAGCGGCGATCGGAGCCAAGGCGCTGAAGGAGGTCCAGTACCACGTTGATCACAGCGCGCAGTGGCTGTTGCGATTGGGGCTCGGCACAGACGTTTCTCGTGGACGCATGCAGCGAGGTCTCGACACTGTGTGGCCGTTTGTGGCTGAGCTCTTTAGCCCTGACCCGCTGACAGAAAACCTAGAGGGCGTTGCCGTAAATCCCTACTTGCTTCGGTCAACTTTCGACCAAGTCACCCAGCAGGCAATCGCCGACTCTGGGCTAACAGTTCCGACCGGACCCGCAGTCCGTGGCGGTGGCCGAACGGGCATTCACACCGAGTCCCTTGGTCCGCTGCTCGCCGAGATGCAGGTGCTCGCGCGAGCCCATCCCGGGGCGACGTGGTGAAGAGCGTCGAGAGGGTCGCTCGCCCGCGGCCTGCGGGAGAAATCGAGCTGGCAATTTGGAATCTGGCCGCGACTGTTGTCGACCCGGAGGTGCCCGTTGTCACAATCGAAGATTTGGGAGTTCTCCGACACGTTGAACTCACCGAGGACGGGGGCGTTGTCGTTCAGCTCACGCCGACATATTCCGGATGCCCCGCGATCGATGCGATGCGAGACGACGTTGTGTCAGTGGTTACTGCGTCGGGATATAGCGATGTGCGCGTCGAGGTTGTGCTCGCACCCGCATGGACCACAGACTGGATCAGCCAGTCCGGCCGTGACAAGCTGGAAGCCTACGGGATCGCCCCTCCTGCTGCTCGGCGAGCAGACGGCCAGGTGAACCTGGGACTCGGCGTGCGTTGTCCCCGTTGTCAATCACTTCACACTCGGCAAACATCCCGGTTCGGCTCGACTGCGTGTAAAGCACTCTTCGTTTGCCAGCGGTGCCAAGAACCCTTCGACCACTTCAAGGAACACTGATGTCGTCCTCGACGACCAAACGGCGCGGAAGATTTAACGACCTCACCATCTCGCAGGTGAGGAGACTCACTGAAGATGCGATTGAAGTGAGCTTTAGGGTTCCAGACGAGCTCATCGGCGACTACAACTATTCTCCTGGTCAGTACATCGCGTTGCGCGCGACGGTCGGAGGGGAGGACATTCGACGCAGCTACTCAATTTGCCAGGCACCGGCCTTAGGTGAACTTAAAGTGGGGATAAAGCGTGACCTCGGAGGCCGCTTTTCCCCCTGGGCTATTGCGAACCTGAAAGCCGGGATGCATTTGTCCGTAATGGTGCCGGAAGGAAAATTCGTTTCCCAGTGGCTGGAACCTGGAGCGCACTTCGTGGCAATCGCCGCAGGCTCCGGAATCACCCCGGTAATCGCGCTCATTGAGAGCGCACTTGTCGCCGACCCGCTCAGCCGCTTCTCGCTCATTTACTCCAACCGCACCGCGATGGACACAATGTTTATTGACGAACTTGCTGATTTGAAGGATCGCTACCCTACACGGCTAGCGCTCTACCATGTCCTGACCCGAGAGATGCGGAGCTCTGAACTGCTGTCAGGTCGCTTGGACGCGGAAAAAATCACCAACATATTGGAACAGCTCATCTTGCCGACTGATGTGAACGAATGGTTCATCTGTGGGCCCTTCAATCTCGTGCAGTTGGTCCGTGACACTCTTGCTCACCATGGAGTCGAGCAGCACGACATTCGTTACGAACTGTTCACCACCGGTCGTCCCGAAGGCCTTGATGGTCAGTCTGGTAGGCCGGTAGTCGTTGAGGCAGATCAAGATGTTCACACAATCACCTTTCGCCTAGACGGAACGTCTGCAACAGTGACTACGCCAGTGCACGGCAATGAGAGCATCCTCAGCGCAGCACTTCGGGTGCGGAGTGATGTTCCTTTTGCCTGCGCCGGCGGTGTTTGCGGAACTTGCCGTGCAACCGTGGTCTCGGGAACAGTGAACATGGTGGAGAATTTTGCGCTGGAACCCGATGAAATTGAGCGCGGCTACGTGCTCACCTGCCAGTCGATACCGACGAGTGAGCTCGTCGAGATCAACTACGACTCCTAGGAGAAACCGTGTCGATTGACCTCACTATCACCGGGCCCGTGGCCGAAATCGTGCTCAACGCACCCGAGCGCCTCAATGCGGTCACCGAGTCAGACCTTGTCGACTTGGGGTCTGCGTTCAGCGAGGCGCAAGAAGCCCGCGTTGGCGCTGTCCTGCTCCGCGGCGAGGGGCGCGCCTTCTGTGCCGGTCGTGACATCAGCAACTTGGTGCCGGCAACGGACGACGCGACGGCTTATCTCGCGAATCGTGTGACCCCGCTTCTTCGGCAGATTGCCGGTTTTCCGGCTCCCACGTTCGCTGCAGCGACGGGAGCCTGTCTGGGAGTAGGTCTGGGACTCCTCATTGCATGTGATGTCGTTTACGTCGCTGATGACGCGAGAATTGGATCGCCGTTTGCCAAACTTGGCGCAACGCTGGACTCTGGTGGACACGCATTGTTCTTCGAGCGTCTTGGCGCGCACCGCACTCTTGACTTGGTTTTCACCTCCGAACTGATGAGTGGCACCGAAGCCGTGGCAGCTGGCTTGTTCAGCAGGGTGGTGCCCGAGACGGAGTTACTTGCCTTCGCTCGGGAGCGCGTGGTTCGGGCATCGACGGGGCCGATTGAAGCGTTCCGCGCTAGCAAGGCTCTCGTGCGAGAACTGAGAGACGAGCGCATCGGCCTGTGGGCGTGCGTTGACCACGAGAATGTCGCTCAGGGCTTGCTGTGCGAGACGGATGACTACCGTGAGGGTTTTACGGCATTCCAGCAAAAGCGCGCGCCAGTTTTCACTAGAGCAGAGTCATGACCCTCAGCGAGATTTTCGAACGGGACGTTGCATCGGCATCCCTCGCGATTAGGCTTGTCGACTTTAGTACCGGCTATGCGGTCGTTACCATGCTGGTGCGTGAAGACATGCTCAATGGGTTTGGGGTATTGCACGGCGGGTTGTTATTCACGTTGGCGGACACCGCGTTCGCGATGGCCTGCAACGATGGGAAAGCGATGACTGTGACCTCAGGCGCCGACATCACTTTCCTTCGATCCGTGGGGTCTGGTCAACATCTGACCGCAGTGGCCAGCGAGAGGTCTCGCTCAGGTCGTAGCGGGATTTACGACGTTACGGTGCGTGACGAGACGCAAGCGACGGTAGCCGAATTCCGCGGTCGCAGTCGGACCACAGACCGGTCTTCCTTGCCGGCTGGCTGAGCTATCCACATTTAGGTAACGGGACCCGCCCATTTGTCTCCGGATTCTGCTGACCGTCAAGAACCTCCAAAGTGTCCTCGGAGGGCTTATTGAAATAGATCAACCCCAGAGGGTATCCCTTGAGAAGCGAATCAATGACGGCAGCTTCTTTCTTCCCATCACCTTGCGAGTAAATGTAGTTGCGTTGATACTCGGGCTGAATAATCAACCGGCCAGACAGGCCGAACAAGCCTTTCCCTTCAAGTTCGTTGTATACAAAGCCGTCGGAGATTTCTCACCGCAGAGAAAGGCCCCCGTGGTCCAGCACAATAAACCCCTATGTATACGGGATGCAAGCCGGTACGCCATAAGGCTTCTAATCTTTGGGACTCCTTTTTGGGACTCCTTTATCTCAATTCCGCTAACGTTCGCCTATGTACAGGGGGAGCAAAAAGACCTAATTTATGGGGTTTTTCAACACCGACGAACGTCAACGGACTCTATGCTTATAACTGGGGGTCAAGGGGTCGCAGGTTCAAATCCTGTCAGCCCGACTGGGAATTAGAGTCATCAGGGATTCGTCTTCCCGGCATCCGGCCGCAGTGCGCCATCAGCATCCACTGGGGGTTTCGCTGCGGGTGATGTTCTAGAGGTTCTTGAAGATTTACCCCACCCCGGGATATGGCCGGAAGGGGTCTTGCGCCTAGCCGATACTGATTTCGGTCACCACAGAGTTCTCGATCATCGCATTAACCCGCTGGGGGCTGTAATCGTCCGTTGCAGCAAACCATTCGCCGTCTCTACGGACCACCCGCCACACCAGGCCAGCTTCAGCAACGCATGACTCAGCAGCCGCTTCACTGAAGCCCTCTAACTGTTTGGCGTAGTTCAGGGTGGATTCCGCGGCCTTGTCGAACCATTCCGTGTCGTCTGGAGCTGGTGGCATCTCAGACATGACGGATGCTGCTGGACAGCTTTCTGTCACGCTCCGTGGGGCAGGCGAGCACCCAGTCGCCACAAGACATACACCGAGTAGCGTTCCGATGAGGAGCCTCATGGCACAAGGCTATTCGTAGCGCAGCGTGTCGCAGAATCAGTAGGCCGCCATTAACGACCTACTGTGGCCGACGGCCGGTGGCAGGTCCTCCTAGAGCTCCACCTGGGCACCGCAATCATCACAGTAGAAGAGTCCGCTGAAACACACATGGATAGAGTGGCGTCATGGGAAAAGCACTCTTTGCAACAGCAATAGTGATAATAGTGTTGTTGATTTTCCAGGCTTGTGGTCCAAGTTCAGATTTTGCCAAGTCGCGAGAGATAGTAAACGCCGTAGTCGCGACACCACCTGTGGGGTATGTGGCGGGAGAAGTTTCTCGCCCAAATTGGCTTAGTACGAGTGGGGATGGCCAAAACTTTAAGTTGTTGTACAGCAAATCATTGACAACCGAATCCGTCGATTCTGAATGTTTTTCCTTGATTAACTGGGCAACCGGATTAGGCGCAACCAAGTTTATGGGTGGCCACTTAGGTTATGAAAATCCTCTAATCATGCTTTCAGGAAATGAAGATAGGGCCCGACAAACGTGCGTGGAGATCTTATCGCTAGGTATGGATCCAGCAATTGAGTCTGGAAGTTCACTTTGGCTGATGTATGGCAATTACCACGGCGATGACATCTCCGTAGTCGATTTTGGTGTTTATTTAAATCACTCGTACGATCAAGAACCCGGCAAAATAGAGTTAACACACAACATGAATGTGGAGATTCTTACAAATCCGCGTGACGCAGTAGATTTTGATTAATCCGCTGAACGCAGCGAGCTTCTTCCATTAGGAGCAGCGCAATCATCACAGTAAATGAGTCCGCGCAACAGATAGCAGCTTGTCGGACAATGTGGGCAATTAGGGTGAGCAAGCTCTGCAAGCGTGTCCACAGGGGGCCGGTTAGGGCCTCCTGGCGAACGTCAGAAGGGCCCCTGGAAATCTGTGGATAGATTCCCGAGATTGGTCAGATCCTCGTGCC
>JBIIFP010000044.1:0-9727 GCA_044237205.1 Pontimonas sp.
CCAGAAGTCACGTAGGGCGTACCCGTCCGCGAATCGATCCGGGTCAGCGGACGTTCGTAGTCCATCAACAATCCCTCATGGCTGGCGTAGAACTCGACCCGCTTGAGTTCATCGAAATCGGCGCCTGCCGCCTCCATGAAGCGAATCGCGCGGTCAATTTCTTTGGCGAGGCCTTCATAGCGGGCGTTAGCCGGGTTCTCGGCAAAGCCCTTGTTCCAACTGTGAACCATACGCAAATCGGCAAAACCACCCTGCGTGAACGCGCGAATCAGATTGAGGGTGGACGCAGCGGTGTGGTAACCCTGGAGCATGCGCGCCGGGTTAGGTGTTCTCGACTCTTCTGTGAAGCCATAACCATTGACGATGTCGCCACGGTAGGCGGGAAGAGTGACGCCGTCTCTCGTTTCGTCCTCACTGGAACGAGGCTTAGCGAACTGGCCAGCCATCCGGCCCACCTTAACAATGGGCATCGACGCACCGTAGGTGAGGACCACCGCCATCTGCAGGATGGTCTTCACCCTGTTTCTGATGTTGTCGGCTGTGGCGCCCTCAAACGTTTCGGCACAGTCGCCGCCTTGGAGCAAGAAGGCTTTTCCGCTGGCAACACGTGCCAGGCGTTCGCGAAGAAGATCAACTTCACCGGCAAAAACAAGTGGAGGAACGCTCTTGAGCTCCTTCGACACCGCAGCAACAGCGTCGGTGTCTGGCCACTGAGGCTGCTGCTTAATGGGCAGAGCGCGCCAACGGTCCAAGCCGTCGACTACCCCGGGTGCCGGAGTGACGGAGCTTTCGGTGGTGTTCACGATTCCTCAATCTTTGTAAGGTGCAAAGTCAAGCCTAGCCTGGCAGGCCAAAGCACCACATCAGGTCCTAGGCGGCTGGATTGCGCAGGGTCGAGGCATACACATCGACGTATTCCTGACCGCTGAGTTTGTTCATCTCGTAGATGATTTCATCGGTGATTGCTCTCAAGACAAACCGGTCGCTCTCCATGCCGCGAAAACGCGAAAAATCGAGTGGTTCTCCGAGCACAACACCCACCTTGTGCACCTTCGGGAAATTTGTACCAAGCGGCATCACCTTGTCCGTGTCAATCACGGCAGCAGGAATCACCGGAACGTTGGCCTCAAGGATCATGCGCGCCACCCCTGTGCGACCGCGGAACATCCGACCATCAGGACTTCTGGTGCCTTCGGGGTAAATCGAAAGAACTTTGCCCTCGGCGAGCACCTGGAGGCCGGCATTAAGAGATGCTTCTGACGCTTTTCCGCCCGAGCGATCAATCGGCAATTGACCGGCTGAGGTCATAAAGAGCCTCACTGCCCACCCCTTGAGCCCACGGCCAGTGAAGTAGTCGCTCTTTGCCAAGAACGCCATCTGACGGTCGACCACTAGCGGGAGAAAAACGGAATCGACAAAGGAAATGTGGTTACACACCACGATGGCGGGACCGGTGCGAGGCATGTTCTCGAGACCCTTGACCCAGGGACGAAAGACAGTCGTCATGAGGGGCCCAATGACCCAGTGCTTCATGATCCAGTAAAACATCGCACCCTCTTTCGGCCACTCACAGACTATGCCCCAGAGGGGCGTTGAAGCCTGGCCAAATCGGCCGCGCCGATCACGCCCGCACTGTTTCCCATGGTGGCGACGACGATGCGGGGAACTGGCCTACGGTCGTAGGCGCCGCAGTGTCGTCTGAACGATTCGGTGATGGGATCGCTGACCAGCGCGCCAGCTTTAGCGACACCTCCACCAATCACCACCACCTCGGGATCCGTGACGGCAACCAGAGAGGTGATCCCTCTCCCCATTGCGTCACACACGCGGTGCAGTACGGCGATGGCAGCGCTGTCGCCTGCCACCAGCAGCTCCGTCATCTCCTCAGAAGTGAGCTCGGGACGCTTCAGGTCACCGCGAGCTTCCCTCATCAGCGCGGTTCCTGAGGCGTACTGTTCCAGACATCCGTGGTTCCCGCAGCCACACAGCAATCCATTGGGCTCGATGATGATGTGGCCCAGTTCGCCCGCGGCGCCGAAGCCACCGATCAGCAGTCGGCCGTCCTCAACAATGGCGCCACCAACCCCAGTGCCCATCGTGAGCATCACCATGGAGTGAGCGTGCTTAGCCGCACCGAATTGGAACTCAGCCCAGCCGGCGGCGTTGGCATCGTTTTCCAACGTGACGGGGCGCAAAAGGCGCTGCTCCAGGACATCCTGAAGTGGGAAGTCTGACCAGGCGATGTTGGGTGCAAAATAGACACGGTCTCTGGTGCGATTCAGGAAGCCGGCAGCTGCAACACCTACGGCGCGCGCTACGTGATCGCCATCCAACTCCTCGACCATCTCGACAACGGTGTCGATAATCACCTGCGGATCAGAAGGGTTAGTGGGACGTTCGATGCGTTGCGAGAGCTCGCCCTCAGCGCTAACCAGACCTGCCGCGATCTTCGTTCCGCCGATGTCAATTCCGCATGTATACACGGTGGGTCAGTCTAGCGATGCCGAATGGTCAATCCCTTGCCAGCCAGCTCCCTCAGAGGGCGAACCACTCCGACTGGCGAATCGCAGTCAGGGCGTGCTTCTTGTGCTCGGAGGCAAGCCCCTCAAAGTAGAGCACGCCGCGGAGGTGATCCATTTCATGCTGGATCGCCTGAGCCATGAGGCCCTCGCCTTCAACGTCGACGACGTCGCCCTCGAGGGTCGTCCCCTGCACCAGCGCAAAAGGATGACGTACACGAGGGTAGGTCAGACCTGGAACAGAGAGGCAGCCTTCACTCATCTCTTCCGGCTCACCCCAGACTCGCACGAGGGTGGGGTTGAGGAGATAACCGACCACACCATCGATGTTGTAGCTAAAGGCCGAGACCCCCACACCAATCTGATTTGCGGCAACCCCAGCGCGACCCGGCAATTTGACCGTGTCGATGAGATCGGTCACCAACTGTGCGGTGCGCTTCGCGTTAATCTCAGCTGGTTCGGTCGGGCTCTTGAGGATGGGATCACCAAAGAGCCGTATGGCACGCACTGCCATGTTAGGTGCCGAGACGCTCGCTCATACCCTCAACGATAAGTGCTGCCAGCTCACGCGCGGAATCGCGGGTGTAAGGGCTCAGGCGGTTCCACTCAACAACAGAGCCTGCAGCGAGGTAAGGGTCATAGGGAATCCGCACAACGTTTTTCACGCGGGACAGGAAGTGGTCTTCAATCTCGTCGAGCTTGACCACGTTAGTGCCCTGGGTCGCAGTGTTGAGCGCAACCACAGTACGTTCGACCAACTGGCCGTAGCCGTTTGCTTCCAACCATGTCAAAGTTTCCGAGGCAAGTCGCGCTTCGTCGATGCTGCCACCGGAGACAACGACGAGACCATCGGCTCTCTCCAGTGTCGGCTTCATGACGGAGTGGACAACGCCGGTTCCGCAGTCTGTCAGAACGACCGAATAGAAACGAGCCGCCTGGTCGGCGACCACGTTGTAGTCGTCCTCGTCAAAGGCTTCCGAAAGGAGCGGGTCGGTGTCCGAAGCGAGTACGTGCAAACGGGTGGAGTCTTTTGACACCAACTCAGCAAAATCGGTGAAGCCTGAGATGCCAGCGGCGAGGTTGACCACGTCGCGCACCGTTGCGCCCGTGGACTTTGACACTCGCTCGGCCAAGGTCCCACGGTCAGGGTTCGCATCAATGGCGATGACGCGGTCCTCGCGCACCTCTGCCAGCGCCATGCCCAGGAGAGTCGTGACGGTGGTCTTGCCCACGCCACCCTTTCTGGTCAACACCGGAACAAAACGCGCACCGTGTTCGAAGTGCTCGCCAATACGGCGGTCCATCGCCTTACGCTCGCGAACCGCGCGCGAGTCTCCGAGGTTGATTGCTCGGAAAGAAATGTCGTAGACGAGTCGTTGCCAGAACCCCTCGGGGGCCAAACGGTGGCGTCCAGTGGTGTCAAGAAGGCGGTCCTCGGTGAGCATCGCAGAAGGTTCTGGGCTATCACCACGGTTTTCAGCGCGACGCTGATAGAGATCGTCATTGGAGACCGCAACGGCAACGGTGATGCTCTGGCCCTCACTCGACTCGAGCGCTGCCGGATCAATGGCTGACTCTTCCAAAGCACTCTCTCCGCCGACCGGCTCTACCGGCTCAGTGGATTGAGCTGACTTGTCGCTTGTCTCGCGCTTTACCATGTGGGCTGTTTTTCCTTACCTGCCTGAAGTCGGCACCGACCCATGTTACTCGTAAACTCACGAACCATCTGAAAGCTCCAGAAGAAGGTCACCCGCTTCAACCTGCTGAGTCTTGGGGATGGCCACGCGAGCCACAATCCCCGCCACCTGAGAGCTAATTGCGGCCTCCATCTTCATGGCTTCGATTGTGGCGACAACCCCACCCTGCGCAACGTCGTCACCCGGGGCGACCCCGAGCGTGACGACCCCAGAGAAAGGAGCGGCAATGTGCCTCGGGTTGGTCGGATCAGCTTTTTCTGCCTGAGTGACCACGACCCGAACGGCGCGATCGCGCACCATAACGGGCCGCATCTGCCCATTGAGCGACACCATGACCGTGCGCAACCCGTGATCGTCAGGTTCGGAGATCGTCTCGAGCGAGACGTAGAGACTAACTCCTGCCTGGACCTCAATCACCGATTCTTCTCCGGGGCGCAGGCCGTAGAGATAATCCCGCGTCTTGATCACAGAAACGTCACCGTAGTCTTCTCTCACCTCCTGGAAGTCGCGGGTTGGTCCAGGGAACAGTAGTTCATTCAGCAGCGCACGCCGCTCAAGGCCCGGCACCACAAGCATCTTCTCTTGCTCCGGCGTAAGGGCCCCCACTTCGATCGAGGGCTTCTTGCCTTTGAGTATCTTGGTGCGGAAGGGCTCTGGCCAACCTCCTGGCAGATCTCCCAATTCACCTGCCATAAAGCCCACTACCGAATCGGGCACATCGTAGTTGCCTGGATTTTCTTCGAAGTCCTTGGGATCAACATCCATGGCGACCAGGTGAAGTGCTAGGTCACCAACGACTTTGCTGGAGGGGGTGACCTTCGTAGGGCGCCCGAGTATCCGACTGGCCTTGGCGTACCAGTTCTCAATGTCTTCGAAACGATCGGCCAGACCCAGGGCGATGGCCTGCTGACGAAGGTTGGAGAGCTGCCCACCAGGAATCTCGTGGTGGTAGACCCGCCCTGTGGGTCCTGGCAATCCGGACTCAAAGGGTGCGTAAAGCTTGCGCACTGACTCCCAGTAGGGCTCGAGTGCGGAAACGCTCTCGAGGCTGATGCCCGTGTCGCGCTCGGTGAATTCGAGTGCTGCCACGAGCGAAGACAACGACGGCTGGCTCGTGGTTCCGGCCATCGCGGCACTCGCAGCATCGACGGCATCAACTCCCGCACGGCTTGCCGCGAGCAACGTGGCCAGTTGGCCGCCTGCAGTGTCGTGGGTGTGAAGGTGGACCGGCAGATCGAACCGCGATCGCAAGGCGTCAACAAGGGTTCCGGCCGCTTCAGCACGAAGCAGGCCAGCCATATCTTTGATGGCCAGGATGTGTGCACCGCTGTCAACAATCTTCTCGGCAAGGTGGAGGTAGTAGTCGAGGGTGTAGAGATCCTCTGCAGGGTCGGCCAGGTTGCCCGAGTAACACAGCCCCACCTCGGCAAGGGTCGTGCCGGTCTCTAGGACGGCGTCGATGGCGGGGCGCATGTTGGACACGTCATTGAGCGCATCAAAGATGCGGAAAATGTCGACACCGGCCGTTGCGGCCTCCTGGACAAAGGCGTTGGTCACCTGGGTGGGGTATGGCGTGTAGCCCACAGTGTTGCGCCCGCGCAATAGCATCTGAATACAGACGTTGGGTAGCGCTTCACGCAGATCAACCAGGCGCTCCCAGGGGTCTTCTCCCAGGAAACGCAGCGCCACGTCATAGGTCGCACCGCCCCATGCCTCAACCGAGAACAACTGTGGAGTCGTGTGAGCGAGGGCTGGGAGAGCAGCCACCAAGTCCCTGGTCCTCACGCGAGTGGCCAGCAAGGACTGGTGAGCATCGCGGAAGGTTGTCTCAGTAACGGCGAGCGCTTTCTGCTCTCGCAACGCCTTCGCGAAAGCACTAGGACCCAGGGAGTCAAGGAGTTGCTTAGATCCA
Source organism: Pontimonas sp. (assembly GCA_044237205.1). Taxonomy (GTDB): domain Bacteria; phylum Actinomycetota; class Actinomycetes; order Actinomycetales; family Microbacteriaceae; genus Pontimonas. The sequence continues at coordinate 6,129 of JBIIFP010000044.1, forward strand.
CTCGGTGGAGCCGTGAGAGGCACAGCCGGGAGCTTCGCGACGGGGTCACTAAGTCCATCGCCAGAGCCATGGGGTTGGTTGACGGTCACATCAGCCAACCAGGTCAGGAGCTTCGTACCGCGGTCCTTGGAGACCCGAGCCTTGACAAGGTGGGGGCGCTCATCAATGAAAGACGTCGACAGATCACCAGCGAGAAACGCTTCGTCCTCAACCACCGCTTGCAAGAAGGCGATGTTTGTAGACACCCCGCGAATACGGAACTCAGCAAGACCGCGCCTCGCGCGGGCCACGGCGGTCGGAAAGTCGCGACCACGCGAGGTCATCTTGGCCAACATCGAATCGAAATACGGAGAAATCTGAGCACCCTGGTTGACCGTTCCACCATCCAAACGAATACCGGCACCACCCGGAGATCGATACGTGGTGATCTTTCCCGTGTCGGGGCGGAAATCGGAACTGGGATCTTCAGTGGTGATGCGGCACTGAAGCGCAAACCCGCGCGGGACAATGGTGTCCCCAGAGAGCCCAAGATCAGCAAGGGACTCGCCGGAGGCGATGCGCATCTGGGACTGAACCAAATCGACGTCGGTAATTTCTTCGGTGACGGTGTGCTCGACCTGGATGCGGGGGTTCATTTCGATGAAAACGTGCTGACCCGCGCGCTCCCCCGCGGTGTCAACAAGAAACTCAACCGTGCCGGCGTTCTGATATCCAATTGACGACGCAAAGGCAACAGCGTCCTTCAGGATTGCCTCACGCAGTTCCGGGTCTAAATTGGGCGCGGGCGCAATCTCGATGACCTTTTGGTGCCGGCGTTGCACTGAGCAGTCGCGCTCAAAAAGGTGCATGGTGTGGCCGGTGGAATCCGCAAGAATTTGCACCTCAATGTGTCGAGGCCGCACTACAGCCTGCTCAATGAACATGCGGCCATCACCAAACGCCGTTTCGGCCTCGCGCATCGCGGCCTTGAGGGCATCCAGGAGAGCCTCTGGCTTGTCCACGCGGCGCATTCCCCGGCCGCCACCCCCGGCAACCGCCTTTGCGAAGACAGGGAAGCCGATCTTCTTCGCGGCGCGAACAAGTGCGTCGATATCAGTGGTTGCCTCACTCGAGGCCAGAACCGGAACTCCCGCACGGATAGCGTGTTCCTTGGCAGTCACCTTGTTACCAGCCATCTCCAGAACAGAGGCTGGCGGGCCAATAAAGACGATTCCTGCTTCTTCACACGCTCGGGCTAAGTCAGGATTTTCGCTGAGGAATCCATATCCAGGATAGATAGCGTCTGCGCCCGAGAGCTTGGCAACCCGAATAATTTCAGCGATGTTCAGATAAGCGCGCAGCGGGTGGCCGGGCTCGCCGATTTGGTAAGCCTCGTCAGCCTTCATCCGGTGAAGCGAGTAGCGGTCCTCGTAGGGATAGACCGCAACAGTACGTTTGCCAAGTTCTACCGCGGCGCGAAAAGCTCTAATCGCAATCTCGCCACGATTCGCCACAAGAATCTTGGTGACCAAAGCTGAAGCCCCTCTCATGCACGCCCAAAACGCCGACCTAAGTCCGAAGCTCTAGCTTACTGAAGGCTAAGGTAGACCCGATGCGCGTAATTAGTATGAGTTCCCTTAAAGGCGGTGTGGGTAAGACCACCGTCTCCCTCGGGCTAGCCTCAGCAGCATTTGCGATGGGTCTGCGCACGCTGGTCGTTGACATGGACCCGCAATCGGACGCCTCGACCGGACTGGACGTCACGGTCGGGCGACACCTCAATATTTCTCACTTGCTGGCTAACCCGCGCTCCTCTAATGTCCGAAACGCCATCGTGCCCTCCGGCTGGACAAGGACCCACAAAGGAACCGTCGATGTCCTTCTCGGCTCGCCAGCCGCGATGGCTTTTGACTCCCCCACTCTGACTAAGCGCGAGATTTGGCGTATGGAAGAGATCCTCGCCGTGGTGGAAGGCGATTACGACTTGGTGCTCATCGACTGCCCGCCCTCGCTCAATGGCCTTACCCGCATGGCCTGGACAGCGAGCGATCGCGTTGCCGTAGTCACTGAGCCCGGCCTTTTTTCTGTGGCGGCAACACAGCGCGCCTTCCGAGCCATTGATGAGTTGCGTCGCGGTGTTTCACCCCGACTGCAACCACTCGGTGTGATCGTCAACCGCGTTCGGCCTCAATCGATAGAGCACCAGTACCGGATCGACGAGTTGAAGCAAATGTTCGGAGCACTCGTTCTCCAGCCTGAACTGCCAGAGCGCGTAGCGCTGCAGCAAGCTCAGGGAGCAGCAAGCCCCCTGCACGTTTGGCCAGGGGAAAGCGCTGAGGAAATGGCGCTCAACTTCAACCTGCTTCTTGACCGAGTGATTCGGTCTGTGCAGATTGTCGAAACAGGCGCGCGTTAGCTAGCGCGCTGGCTACGGCGCTTCGCGAGCTCATCGCGAGGGTCGGCTCCGGCTTCGCTGACCTCAACGGAGACCAACGAGGACTCGACCTCACGGAGGACTTTGCCCACAGCAATACCGAAGACACCCTGACCGCGGCTCACGAGGTCGATGACCTCGTCGCTTGAGGTGCACAGGTACACGCTCGCACCGTCACTCATCAAGGTCGTTTGGGCAAGATCGTTGATTCCAGACGCTCGCAGCTGGTCCACCGCAACGCGAATCTGCTGCAAAGAAATCCCGGTGTCGAGAAGGCGCTTGACGAGCTTCAACACCAAGATGTCGCGGAAACCATAGAGCCTCTGGGTTCCAGAACCCTGCGCGCTTTGCACAGTGGGTTCAACCAACCCTGTGCGAGCCCAATAATCGAGCTGGCGGTAGGTAATTCCCGCAGCTGTCGCTGCGATCTGGCCGCGGTAACCCTGCTCTTCGCTGATGACAGGCATGCCGTCGGTGAACAGAAGATCTTTGGCGTAGCGCTCCGTGGTGTTATCGGAGGAATCCATGTCTCACCTAACCTTCATCTTCAACTTGACCCTGAGGGCGCTTGTTCACGATACCGGCACCAAGGCCAATTGCTTCGTCGGCAACGACAACGCCACTGGGCGTGTCGTGGGAAGCTCTATGACTCTAGTCGGTTGAGTGCGTCGTGAGTCAGCACACTCCGAAGAGTCGTCAAGATTCCAGAAAGCTCGCGGCCCTTGTCGCGCAATTCCGATGGAGACATGGACCTGGTCGAGCCGTTGGCCGCATTGACGGCCTGAGAAACAAGTCCAACCTCACGGTCGACGGCCAAGCGCATGCCTCTGAGATGACGCGGCTCCAGGCCGAAGCTGGATGCCTCAACAATCGAGGTCAGAACCACCAGGTCCGAGCCGCTGTAGACCTTCTTGGCCTCAATCAGCCCAGCGGTGACAGCACCCTCGAGAAGCGCGGTCGACGCCTTTGCGGCGTCGATGATTTCTGTCTTGGTGTAGCGGGCCTGGTCATCGCCAAGCTGCGAGCCATTAACCCCGTTGCCCACCGGCAACGAAGGGCTCTTGCCCGCGTCGCGATCATCGAGATACGCCTTGATGACCTTCAAGGGGAGGTACTGATCACGCTGAACAGTCAAAACAAAACGGAGGCGGTCCACGTCCTCGCTCGAATAGGTTCGATACCCAGC
>JBIIFP010000095.1:0-2554 GCA_044237205.1 Pontimonas sp.
CCTGCATGGCGCGTGGCGCCACTGCTCGGAATGATTGTGGGCATCGCAGCGGGCCTCGGAATGATTACGTCCTCCTTCTCGTGGCTTGGGTGGCTCGGATACTTGCTACCACTGCTGGAGATGGCGGGCCTCAGTGATCTGAGTACTGGTCAATTGGGGGTGCTGGTCGCACTGGGCTTCTCCGGATTCGTCAGCGCCGTGACCGCCCTTGTTCTGCGCTCCAAGGCTGCTCAGGTGGCGCATGGCTAAACCCACCCTGGAATCGGTGCTCGCACAGATCGATACGCTCTGGCCGGAGTCCGGGGCGGAGGAGTGGGATTCACCGGGGCTAGTGGTGGGGTCCCCTCAGCAGGTCATCGAATCCATCCACCTTGTCGTGGATGTCACGCCGGAGACCATTGCCGAGGCGAGGGAGGCCGGTGCCAACCTGATCATTGCCCACCACCCTCTGTTACTCAAAGGCGTGACTAGTGTCGCGGAATCGAGCTATAAGGGCCACGTGGTGGCCGAGCTCATTCGGGCTGGAATGGCACTCTATTCGGCGCATACGAACGCCGATGTTGTCCCTACGGGAACCTCAAGCCGTCTCGCTGACCTGATTGGCGTGGTGGGTCACGAACCCTTGCTTCCAGCGTCGCGCTCTGGCCATGGCCTGGGACGCGTTGGCTCACTCCCGAAGGAGATGAGCCTTTATGAGCTTGCTGTGGCGCTCGGTGAAGTCTTGCCTCAGACCGCTGTCGGCCCTGTGATTGCGGGTGAGCCTGATGCTCGGGTGAAGCGTGTGGCGGTGTGCGCAGGTGCCGGGGATTCCCTGTTGAGGGAGGCCTCGGTGCTCGCGAGCGATGTGTACGTCACCAGTGATCTGCGCCATCACCCAGCCAGTGAATTTCGTGAGCACGCCAAGCTTTTTGGCGGCCCCAGCCTGATCACCATTTCGCACTTCGCCGCCGAGTGGCTGTGGCTCGAGGTCGCTGCCGAGGGGCTTCGCGCCTTACTGGGTGTTGAGGTCACAGTGAGCGATCTCAACACTGATCCGTGGACGTTCCAGGTTCAACGAGTGGGGGAGTGAGCATGGCGTTGAGCGCACCTCCCGAAGTCCAAGCCCGGTTGTTGGAGCTTGCCGATTTCGATCGGGCATTGACCCGGGCCGCAGCCACCCAGGCTGCTCTGTCTGACACGCTTCACATTCCTAGCCTCACTGCAGCCGTGGAGGAGTTGAGGGGTAGGCGGCACGACGCTTTCGTCGAACTGGAGGGAATTCGAGCTGAGCTAGCCCGAGCAGAGTCTGACGTCTCCATGGTTGAGAAGCGCATCGCCACGGACAAGGAGCGTCTCGAGCACACCGCCTCCGCGAAAGACGCACAAGGCTTGGAACACGAACTTCAGAGCCTGATGGGCAGGCGGTCCGATTTGGAGGACATCGAGCTTGCGATAATGGAACGACTCGATGAGGCCCAGGCTAGGGAGTCACAGATTGCTGGCGACCTTGTCACTGCAGACGAGGCGCTTGCTCACGCTCGCAGTGAGGAGCAAGCCCACAGCGCTGAGCTGACTGCTGAGACGGCCCGCCTGGCAAGCGCCAGGTCGCAGCTGGTGGCCGTGTTGCCTGGGGATTTGGTTGCACTCTACGAACGCCAGCGAGAGCGCTACGGCCAGGGTGCCACTCACTTGCGCGCCGGCATCTCTAGTGCCAGCGGTGTTGCTCTCACAGAATCGGACATCCAGGCCGTGCGCCAAGCGCCGGCGGATGAGGTTCGGTTGTGTCCAGATAGCAATGCCATTCTCATTCGCACCGAAGAGTCGGGCCTGTGAGTTACCAGCGACTCGTGATCGAAGCCGATGGCGCATCCCGGGGCAATCCGGGTGATGCCGCCGGCGGGGCTGTGGTTATTGATCCGCAAACGGGCGCTGTTATCGCGTCCGCTGGAATCTTGTGTGGTGTTGCCTCTAATAACGTCGCCGAATACCGCGGGATGATTGAGGGTGTCAGAACAGCGCTCGAGATTTCGCCCTCCGCCACGCTTCACATTCGGATGGACTCCAAACTCGTCGTCGAACAAATGTCGGGGCGGTGGAAGATCAAGCACCCGGACATGCAGAGCTTGGCGAAGGAAGCCCGGGAGTTGCTCGCCGGACGTGCCGTTGCGTTCGAGTGGGTTCCCAGGGAAGAGAACTCCAAAGCCGATGCAGCGGCGAACCGGGCGCTTGATTCAGCATCGTCCTATCGCGACCTCTAGTGCCAAGCGCCTCACTGCCCTACCCTGGTAGAGATGGAAAGGGTCGGCCAGGCGGTCGCGTCACTATTTCGGTAGTGCCGAGGAACGTCCGGGCTCCATAGAGCAGGACGGTGGGTAACGCCCACCCGGAGTAATCCGCGAGACAGTGCCACAGAAAGTAAACCGCCCGAGCAATCGGGTAAGGGTGAAACGGTGGTGTAAGAGACCACCAGGGATTCGGGTGACCGAATCTGCTCGGTAAACCTCGTCCGGAGCAAGGCCAAACAGACACCACTGAAGTTGCTCGCTTGGGTGTCGGGTAGGCCGCTAGAGAGTGC
>JBIIFP010000096.1:0-2536 GCA_044237205.1 Pontimonas sp.
GTCCCGGGGTCCTTTGACCCTGTGACGCTGGGTCACCTCGATGTGATCGAGCGCACCGCTGGACTCTTTGACGAAGTCCACGTTGTTGTGGTGCACAACCCCTCGAAGTCAGCCCTCTTGCCCATTGCTCAGCGCGTTACCCTGCTCGAGCAGGCCATTGCTCAGGCGGGGATTGCCGGAAACATTGTGATCACCTCGTGGAGCGTGGGATTACTCGTGGACTACTGCACGGATGTCGGGGCGAAGGTGCTGGTCAAGGGCATTCGCTCTCAGATGGACATCACCTACGAGACGCCGATGGCGATTGTGAACCGCAATCTTGCCGGCATCGACACGATCTTCTTGTTGCCAGACCCGGCCAATGCCCACGTCTCGAGCTCGCTGGTGCGGCAGGTGGCATCGCTCGGTGGCGACGTAACACCCTATGTGCCCCAGGCGGTGGCTGAATATTTGGCCAAGACAGAACTGCCCTAGTCTTATCCCACACAGTTTTAGTCACGCTTAACAAGGGGGATTATCGTGGCAGATTCGTCGACTAGCGAGCTCAAAGAGCTCGATCGGGCGCATAACTTCTACTCGTGGTCTGTTCAGTCGGCAATCTCGCCGATGATGATCTCTCATGCCTCTGGCATGTACGTCTATGACACCGATGACAACGAGTACTTGGATTTCTCCAGCCAGCTCGTCAATGTCAACATTGGGCACTCGCACCCCAAGGTCGTGCAGGCGATTAAAGACCAGGCGGAAAAACTTGCCACCGTGGCCCCCTCCGCAAGCTCGGAACCTCGCGTTCAGGCCGCCAAGCGCATCATCGACCGGGCCGGGCCTGGGTTCTCCAAGGTGTTCTTTACCAACGGTGGTGCCGATGCCAACGAGAACGCGATTCGCGCTGCCCGTCTCTACACCGGGCGCACCAAGGTGCTCTCCACGTACCGCAGCTACCACGGCAACACGGGTGCTGCCATTGTTGCCACCGGCGACTGGCGTCGCCAGCCCAACGAATATGCGACCGGCCACGTTCACTTCTTTGGCCCCTTTCTCTATCGCAGTGAGTTTTGGTCGGAGAACGAAGCACAGGAGTGCGAGCGTGCTCTGCACCACCTCGAGCGGGTAATCCAGGCTGAAGGGCCCACCACCATCGCCACGGTGTTGCTCGAGGGCGTGCCGGGAACTGCGGGAATCATGGTTCCACCACCGGGGTATCTGAAGGGCGTGCGGGAGATCTGCGATCGCTACGGCATCATCCTCATCATGGACGAGGTTATGTCAGGCTTTGGCCGGACCGGCCACTGGTTTGCGTTCCAAGCCCACGACGTCGTCCCCGACATGATCACGTTCGCCAAGGGTGTGAACTCTGGCTATGTGCCAGTCGGTGGTGTGGTGTTCTCGAACGCGCTCGCACAGTATTTCGATAACACGATGTTCCCGGGCGGGCTTACCTATTCTGGCCACCCCCTGGCGATGGCGTCGATTGTGGCAGCGCTGGATGCGATGAGTGACGAGGGCATGGTGGAGAACTCCCGTGAGATGGGGGAGAAGCATCTTCGCCCGGGCCTCACCGCTCTGGCGGCGAAGCACCCCATGATTGGCGAGGTTCGCGGGCTTGGCTGCTTCTTCGCACTTGACCTCGTGGCTGATCCGGTGACGAGGGAGCCCCTCGATGCCGGCACCATCTTGAAGCTCAAGTCTGAGTTGCTGGCGAGAAAACTTTTGCCCTTCGTGGTGGATAACCGGATTCACGTGGTGCCACCGTTGATTGTGACGCCGGAGCAGATTGCTACGGCCCTAGCGATCTACGATGAGGCGTTCACTGCGCTAGCCTCCTAAACTGTCCGGGTGGCATCTCGTAAACGCACGCCCTTGACTATCGGGGTTAAAGACCTCATGCACAGCCCTGGGGAGATGCGCGAGCACACCCTCGATGTAGCGGCTCCCGAGCAGTATGGCGAGGCCGTTGCGGTGGTCCGAGAGGCCACTCCGATGGCCATTGAGGTTCGATTAGAGGGCCTGCACGAAGGCATTTTGGTGACGGCTGAGGTCTCGACCGATGCCAACGCGGAGTGTGTGCGCTGTCTCGATGAGTTTTCTCTCTCCGTTCAAGTCGATTTTCAGGAACTTTTCACCTATTCTTCTCAAGAGGCCGATTCCTACACGGTGGTTGATGACTCTGTGATGCTCGAGAGCGTCATTCGGGATGCGGTGGTCCTAGACCTCCCCTTCCAACCGGTATGTAAGCCTGACTGTTACGGATTGGACCCCGCCACTGGTGAGAAACTCACCAGTGAGAGTGCCAAGACAAGCGGCCAGGATATTGACCCGCGCTGGCGTGAGTTAGGAAAACTGCTCGAGCCAGATGGACAACAGGCCCCCTAAGACCACACAAGACCCAGGGAAAGAAGAAAATCATGGCGGTACCTAAGCGGAAGAAATCCCGTGCGAGAACGCACCATCGTCGTTCGGCGTGGAAAGCTGAAGTCCCCACGCTGGTAAAGACCGTCGAAAACGGCAAGACCGTCTACAGCCTTCCGCACCGCGC
>JBIIFP010000045.1:0-9609 GCA_044237205.1 Pontimonas sp.
TAACCCAGTGCCTTTGTGTGCCAGATGGTCTTGATTTCGGTGAACGCCGTGATCCGCTCCAGGCTGCGCTCAGGAATTCCTTCACAGGGCACCACGACACGAGCGAGAACACCCGCCGCATCGCGCTGCCAGGACACCCAATCGAAAGCAGATCCGCCGGCGAAGTCAAAGCCGTTGACATCTGCGTGAGAGGCGAGCCACGGCATCACCTCGGCGGGGTTACCACTGATGATGTTGACGACTCCCCCGGGAACGTCACTTGTTGCCAGTACTTCCGCCAAGGACAGCGCCGGCAGTGGCTGCCCGTAATGGGGCATCACGACGACGCTGTTGCCACTGGCCAGAATCGGTGCGACAACTGCGGCAAGGCCCAGCAAACTCTGGCCCTTATCGCCCTGGGGCGCCACGGCCACTACCACTCCGGTGGGCTCTGGAACAGACAGGTTGAAATACGGACCAGCCACCGGGTTGCCGTTGCCAGCTACCTGGGCGTACTTGTCGGCAAACCCCGCGTACCAGACCCACGTGTCAATCACCCGGTCTACCTGAGCGCTCGCCTGAGAACTAGAGACGCCCTCGGCGGCTCTAATCTCAGCGACGAACTGGTCCCTGCGTCCTTCCAGAATCTCGGCAATCCGATAGAGGATCTGGCCGCGGTTATAGGCGGTGGCACCGGCGAAGCCGGGCTGCGCGGCCCTGGCAGCAACGACCGCGTCCCTGGCATCTTTACGACTGGCCTTGGCCACATTGGCAATGAATTTGCCCTTGTGATCGAGTGCCTCGTAGGTATAGCCACTTTCACTGCGGGGGAATTTCCCGCCAATGAAGAGCTTGTACGTTTTCGTCACCGCGATACGAGCGCTCATTTCAGGCCTCCCTTGGGGCTACTAGATTCCAGATAGGCGGCGAGACCGTGCTTACCGCCTTCTCGGCCGTAACCGGATTCTTTATACCCACCAAACGGGCTAGCCGGGTCAAACTTGTTGAACGTGTTGGCCCAGATAACGCCAGCGCGCAGTTTGTCGGCAATCGCCAACATGCGTGATGCCTTCTCAGTCCAGACGCCAGCGCTCAACCCATACGGGGTGTTGTTGGCTTTCTGGACCGCCTCATCCGGCGTCCTAAAGGTCAGAATCGAGAGCACCGGGCCAAAGATTTCCTCCCGGGCAATCCGGTGGCTTGTCTGAACCCCGGTAAAGAGCGTGGGTGGGAACCAGAAGCCCTTGGCCGGAAGTTCACAGGGCGCGCTCCAGCGTTCGGCGCCCTCGGTGTCACCGCTGTTGGCAAGCTCCGTAATGCGCTGAAGTTGGGCTTGGGAATTGACTGCACCAATATCGGTGTTCTTATCCAGCGGATCACCGAGGCGCAGCGTGGTCAGACGCTTCTGCAGCCTGGCGACAACGTCATCGTGGATGTTCTCTTGAACCAACAGCCTCGACCCGGCACAACACACATGCCCCTGGTTGAAGAAAATCCCACTGACAATGCCTTCGATGGCTTGGTCGATAGCGGCATCGTCAAAGACGATGTTTGCTCCCTTGCCACCGAGCTCCAGGGTGACCCTGGTGGAGGTTCCCGCCAGGCTCTGCGCAATACCCCGACCCACCGCCGTGGAACCGGTGAAAGCAATCTTGTTGACATCGGGGTGCGCCACCAGAGCAGCTCCGGTAGCACCTGCACCCGTGACGATGTTCACCACCCCCGGCGGGAGATCGGCCTGCTGACAGACCTCAGCAAACAACAGCGCTGTCAGTGGGGTTGTTTCTGCGGGCTTCAACACGACCGTGTTGCCCGCAGCCAGGGCTGGCGCAATCTTCCACGCCAGCATCAAGAGTGGAAAGTTCCAGGGGATGATTTGGCCGGCAACACCCAACGCTCGAGGTGCTGGGCCAAGACCCGCGTATTCCAGTTTGTCGGCCCAGCCGGCGTAGTAGAAGAACCAGGCGGCTACCAGCGGGATATCGACATCGCGGGTTTCGCGGATGGGCTTGCCGTTATCGAGGGATTCAGCGACGGCGAGCTCACGGGAGCGTTCTTGAATAATCCGGGCTATGCGGAAGAGATACTTGGCCCTCTCGCCACCGGGCATTCTCGACCACGTTCCGCTGAAGGCTTTCCTGGCAGCGCGCACCGCGGCGTCAACGTCAGCCTCGGTCGCCGTGGCGACCTGGGTGATGGTCTTCTCGGTGGAGGGGGACACTGTCGCAAAGGAGCCGCCGTGACCATCGACAAACTCGCCACCGATAAATAGTCCGTAGGACTTCTGGATGTTCAGAATCGAGGTGGATTCTGGTGCTGGTGCGTAATCAAGGAATTTCATCTCAGTCCACCGTCACATAGTCGGGGCCACTGTAGTGACCGGTTCTCATTTTCTGTCTCTGGAGCACTACGTCGTTGAGCAAACTTGATGCGCCAAAACGGAAGAGGTGCGGGTCAAGCCAGTCTTCCCCCAACGTCTCAGCCACCCCGACCAGATAGCGCAGGGCGTCCTTGCTGGCCCGGATCCCACCCGCTGGCTTCATGCCGATTTTCTCGCCAGTGAGGCCATGCCAGTCCCGGATCACTTCCAACATTGTCACTGTCACCGGCAGCGTTGCTGCCGGCTGAACCTTGCCGGTGGAGGTTTTGATGAAATCAGCCCCCGCCAAAATGGCCAGCCAACTGGCTTGGCGCACGTTATCCAGAGTTGCGAGCTCGCCGGTCTCAAGGATCACCTTCAAGTGCGCATACGAGCCATCCGCTCGCTTGCAGGCTTCTTTGACCGCAACAATCTGATCAAAGACCACACCCAGGCGACCCGAGAGGAACGCGCCACGATCAATCACCATGTCGATCTCATCTGCTCCCTCAGCCACGGCCAACTGGGTGTCGAGAATCTTCACCGGCAGGCTGGAGCGACCACTCGGAAAGGCTGTGGCCACTGCGGCAACAGCGATGCCATCAGCTCGCTTCGACACGTGCCAATCGCCGAGGGCTTCAATGGTGTGGCCCACCATGTCGCCGTACACACAGACCGCTGCGACAGAGGGGCAACTGGGGTCGCTGGGGTCCGGAAGGATGGCCTTCCTGGCGAGCGAGCGGACTTTTCCCGGCGTGTCAGCACCTTCGAGGGTCGTGAGGTCCACCATCCGAATGATGGTGTCGAGGCCAAAGGCCTTGCTGGTGGTCTTGATTGATCGGCTCGCAAAGCCTGCAGCTCTGGCCTCAGCGCCGACCACGTCAACGCCGGGGATACCACCGAGGAACTTCTTCAGTGCCTTCTCGGTGACGGAATGGCCCAAGACGGTCTTTGCTCGGTCCGTCGAGCGAACCGCAGTTGTGGGGGTCATGGCTAAGCCACCTTTCCTTCGGGGAGATCGAGCAAAAACGCTGCAGTGTCTTCATCGGTAATCAAGACGGTGGCCAAACCACTGGTCACAATCGCTTTGGCAACCGTGTGCTTGTCTTTTCCAGCAACCACCGCGATGCTTCGCTCGGCCTGCCTCAGCCTGGCCAGTGAGAGGCCCAAGGTTCGCTGATCGAGCTCGGGGTCTGCAATGTCGCCCTCAGAGGTGATGTAGCGCCCGAGCACATCACCAACCGCGCCGAGGCTTTGAAGCTTCTTAATCTGGGCTGAATCCACGTATCCAGAGTGGACGTGGATGCTGACCTCAGTAGCAGGCCCAGCACTAAAGAGGTAGGTATCCGCGGTGTTGGCCTCATCGAGTACCGCGCTGACCGAGCGGTCGGCTTCGATGGCGTTCTTGGTCTCCACCCGCTCAAGGATTGCGGGGGTTGGCATCAGAGTCACCTCACCACCGGATTTAGCGGCAATCATGGTGGCCGTGGCGGCTGCTAGTCCCGGCGACGCACTCTTGCTGACACCCCCATTGACCTGGACCACTCGGACCGGAGTTGACCACTCGGAAGGCAGGGCGGTCGCCAGGTGGTGCAGGGTGTTGCCCCAGCTCACGCCGAGCGTGTGGGTCCTTGGCCGCATACTGACCAGATAATCAGCAGCCGCACTTGCCACTCGCTCAGTGATCGTGGAGTCGGATTCCCTGGGCACGACAACCACTGATGCGAGGCCGTAGGTTTCGACAAGCGCGTGTTCCATGCCAACCCGGCGTGCCTTCGGATGAGCAATCTCGATGCGCACGATCCCCTCGGCCCTGGCAGCGTGAAGGAGCCTGCCCACTTTCCAGCGAGTGATGCGCAAAATGGCGCCGATTTCGTCTTGGGTTTTGTTCTCTTCGTAATACAGCTCAGCGGCGCGCACGGTGAGCAGCTCAGTATCGAGCTCGTTGATGTGGCCAGCCATACCGACAGCGTAAGCCCCAATCAACAAATGTTGGGGATATTGCTCATATGAGCATTAGGGTCGCGCTTCTCGCAATTCGTCGTCAACAAGGCGTTCGCGATGCAGAATCCGCATCGCGGGAATTTGTAGCAGGGTCAGAACCAACAGCGCGACGATGCTGATTTCCCAGCCACCCGTGAGTTGGTAACCAAGACCAACCAAGAGCGGGCCAAGCGCTGCAAAGAGATAACCCGCACGGTTTACATAACCACTGAGCTGCAAGGCCGAGAAATGATTCTTTGTGCGCTGACCAATGAGAGTCAGCGACATGTGGAATGTCATGGGGGCAATGGCAACGAGAGTCACCCACAGATATAGCCACACCCCCGGGAAGAAGAGGAGGCCGGACCAACCCACTAGTCCCGTGAGAATTGCGACGCCCACCAGTATCCCGGCGCGCCCAGGTTTGACGGCCAACGGGGGAATCAGCAAGGACAGCGGCAAGCCCACGAGGGAAAATAGTCCCAGCGCCAGCGCCGCCTCAGTCCTGCCCAAGCCCGCAATGTCGCTGAGCATCAGGGGCAGAAGCGAAAACACTGTGTAGGCAGTTGCTCCTGAGACACCAAAAATCACCATGATCGACAGGGCGGTCGGTGAGCGCGACAGCGCCACTGCCGCAAGAGGAATCGGCAAGGTGGCATTGAGCTCAGCCTCAGCGATTCCTCGACGCTTCGCGAAGGGAATCACCACGAGCCACGGAATGGCCCCCACAAAACTAATCAGCGCCCATGTGGCAAGAGAGAGTCGCCAGCCAAAAGCATCTGCCATCCACACTCCAGCAACTGTCGGCACTGTGGCGCTGATGGCCATGGCCGTGGCGTATGCGGCGGTCATGGCCCCCACGGCCCTCGGGGCATAGAGCTTCACCAGTGCGGGCAAAATCACATTGCCAATTCCCGACGAGAGCATCAAGACGATGGTGGCGACAAACAACGAAGCATAGTTGGGCGAAAAACCTCGCCAGAGGTGAGCAATGATGGCGAGCCCGGCAACCACCACGGCCGCACCCTCGATGCTGACTTTTCTGGCGAGCCAGGGCGAAAACGCTGCGGCCAGAGAGAACGCCAATGGCGGAATCATTCCGAGTGCACCCAGTGGCAAACCGACGAGCGGAACATCAAGCTCGATAGTTGTCGCTAGAGGCGACAGAGCAGCCACCCCGGTTCTGATGCCCAGCGCGGTCAGGATAATGCCGGTGAGGGCAAACACTACGACGGAGCGTGGTGTTAGAGGCACTGCCTAATCCTACGCCGAAGCAGAGGCCTCCAGGACGGCGCGAATCACCTGTTCGTCCAGACCCATCTGATGGGCCAGCGCATCGGAATCGGGGAATTTCTGCATGCCCCTGATGAATTGCACAAACTCCACCGTGATCACTTCGCCATATAAATCAAGGGTCGTGTCGAGAAGGTGGGATTCGATGGTCCGTTCCGACACGTCGCCAAATGTCGGGTTCAGGCCAATCGACGTCGCCGCCGGATAACGAGTTCCCCGGTGCGAGACAAAAGTTGCATAGACGCCATCGGCTGGCATTACACCTTCGAGGTCACCAGACAGGTTCGCCGTGGGATAGCCCAAGACCCGGCCGCGTTGGAAGCCGGTGCCCACAACACCTCGGACCCGGTGGTATCTGCCCAGAAGCTCCGCAGCTTCAGTCACGTCACCGCTCACCAGGGCTTCTCGAATCATGGTCGAGGAGACTCTGGTTCCACCGGACTCACAATAATCAGCCACCACCTCAACGGTAAAGCCGTGGAGGGCGCCCTCACTGCGCAACGTGGAGACGTCGCCCTCTCCCCCGTTGCCGTAACGGAAGTCCCGTCCGACCAAAACCACTGCCGCTGATAGGCCAGCGGAGAGCACCTCGGCACTGAAAGCCTCGTGGGTGAGGGACGACAATCGATTATCAAAGGGCAAGACCACGACTCTGCGTGCACCTGCTTCGCCCAGGAGGTCAACCTTCTGGAATTCACTCACCACAGGAGTTGGCACATCATCGGGGCGAACAATCGTGTGGGGGTGGCGGTCAAAGGTGATGACTGTGGGCTCCAGGGAGGCCTCGTAGGAGCAGAGCTGCTTGATTACTTGACGGTGCCCTCTGTGGACCCCATCGAACTTGCCAATGGTCACAGCGCGGGGAACCCCGTCGTGGGGCAGCGCGTCGAGACCATAGTTCAGCTCAGCCCCGCTCATGATCGGCTCCCGCGCAACAACCACCACAGGCCCACGATGGGCAGGGCCAGAGGAATGAAGATGTAACCAGCGCCAAACTGAGACCACACCGTGGCATCGGGGAAAAGCTCCTGGCGAATAAGGCTCAAGGCACCAATTCCTAGAACGCCCATCAGCTCAAAGCTGACTGCGCCAAGCGCGATCGCTCTCAACCGTGGGCGGGCACTGAGAGCCACCGCAATGGTGGCAAGGACATACACGGCCGCGGCCACACTAGAGAGCGTGTAGGCCAATGGTGCCTCGTCGAACTTGGTAAGAATCTGGTAGCTCGACCGGCCAAGGGCCGCAAGGCTCAAAACGGCATAGAGGGCAACGACGGTGCGGTGAACTCCTGGTCGGTTCACGCCCTGGCTCGCCACGTTTTTAGCGTAGTCGGCTTCCACCACATCAGTCCTTCTTCTTCTCCACGTCACCCGAGAGCGCTGCAATGAATGCCTCCTGGGGAACCTCGACCCGGCCCACCATTTTCATCCGCTTTTTACCTTCTTTTTGCTTTTCCAAAAGCTTCCGTTTACGCGTGATGTCGCCGCCGTAACACTTGGCCAACACGTCCTTGCGCATGGCGCGGATGTTTTCGCGGGCGATCACCCTGGCGCCAATGGCAGCCTGGATCGGAACTTCGAACTGTTGCCGAGGAATCAACTCTCTCAGCCTCTTGGTCATCAATACGCCGTAGGCGTATGCCTTCTCTTTGTGCACGATGGCACTGAAGGCGTCGACGCGGTCACCCTGCAACAAAATGTCCACCTTGACCAGGTCTCCTTCGAGCTCACCTGCTGGCTCGTAATCAAAGGAAGCGTAGCCAGCGGTCTTCGACTTCAGCTGGTCAAAGAAGTCGAAGACGATCTCACCGAGCGGCATCGTGTAGCGGATTTCGACGCGGTTCTCGCCGAGGTATTCCATGCCCTGAAGAATGCCTCGCTTGGACTGGCAGAGCTCCATGATCACGCCGACGTAATCCTTCGGTGCCAATACCGCGGCGTTCACGACGGGCTCCATGACTTTGGAGATCTTGCCGGTCGGGAACTCGCTCGGGTTGGTCACCTCACTCGAACCACCATCGTCTAGCTCCACTCGATAAATAACGCTCGGGGCAGTGGCAATCAGGTCAAGGCCAAACTCGCGCTCTAGGCGCTCGGTAACGATTTCTAAGTGCAAAAGGCCCAGGAAGCCGCAGCGGAATCCAAACCCGAGGGCCACAGAGGTTTCCGGTTCATAGACCAGAGCCGCGTCGGAGAGCTTCAACTTGTCGAGCGCTTCGCGAAGGTCGGGGTAGTCACTGCCATCAAGGGGGTAGAGACCCGAGAAGACCATGGGCTTTGGCTCTGTGTAGCCGGGAAGTGCCTGCGTTGCCCGGTTCTTGATGCCGGTCACCGTGTCGCCCACCTTGGACTGGCGGACGTCCTTCACACCGGTAATCAGGTAGCCCACTTCGCCAACACCGAGGCCTGCGCTCGGAGTCGGCTCCGGCGAGCTCACACCAATCTCCAGCAGTTCGTGGTGCGCCCTGGTGGACATCATCTCAATGCGCTCTCTCGGGGAGAGAGAACCATCGATCATTCGCACATACGTCACTACCCCGCGATAGGCGTCATAGACGGAGTCAAAGATCAGTGCCCGGGCAGGAGCATCGGCATCGCCGCTGGGATGTGGCACCATGTCGACTACTCGGTCGAGCAATGGCCCAACGCCCATGCCGGTTTTCCCACTCACCCGTAAGACATCATCAGGACTGCCCCCGATGAGGCTTGCGAGCTCTTCCGCATAGCGCTCCGGGTCGGCTGCCGGAAGGTCAATCTTGTTGAGCACGGGAATGACCACCAGGTCGTTCTCCAACGCCAAGTAAAGGTTCGCCAGTGTCTGGGCTTCAATTCCCTGCGCGGCGTCGACTAAAAGGATTGCCCCTTCACAGGCAGCTAAGGACCTGGAGACCTCATAGGTGAAGTCCACGTGACCCGGGGTGTCAATCATGTTCAGCGCATAAGTCTCGCCGTCCTTGGTCCAGGGCATTCGAACCGCCTGGCTCTTGATGGTGATGCCGCGCTCACGCTCGATGTCCATCCGGTCCAGATACTGCTCGCGCATCAGACGCTCGTCCACCACCCCCGTGATTTGGAGCATACGATCGGCAAGGGTTGATTTGCCGTGATCGATATGGGCAATAATCGAAAAATTACGCAGGCGCCACGGAGGCGTGGAGGCCGGCTGAATATCCCGGGTGGAGTGAACAGACATGTTTGATGATTCTCGCACGCTAAACCGTTGGCGCCCTGCGGTAAGTGCTGGTATCGTTGCGACCTGGCTCACCGAGCGACGGACCCTCTCTCCCGATCTCGTGCATTCGTTCTGATTTTCGCCTCCTGGCCCCCACCAGAACGACCATGAGCTCCATCACAGTAAAAGGACACAGCGTGGCAAATATCAAGTCGCAGATCAAGCGCAACAAGACCAACCAGACGGCAAATGACCGCAACCGTGCGGTCAAGAGCGAACTGAAGACCACCATTCGCCAGGCCCGCGAGGCCATCGGCGCTGGCGACAAGGACAAGGCCCAAGCCGCTGTCAAGGTCGCCACCACGAAACTGGACAAGGCTGTCAGCAAGGGTGTTCTTCACAAGAACCAGGCCGCTAATCGCAAGTCCGCTATCGCCAAGCAGGCCGCGGCGCTCTAGACAACATTTCTCGGAAGCAGTCGGCCGCGTGGTGCCGTCCGTTTCTGTGTTAAGCACCGCCACCTCTGCCACAATTGACCCATGTTCGCAGCGTCATTTATCTTCCGTAAAGGAACCTACGACGATGAGTTTCATCGTCTCGACGCCTCGATTGATGCGTATGCGGAATCCCTCGATGGCTACCTGGGTGTGGATCGCTGGTTTTCAGAAGACGGCAAAGCCCAGAACTCGATCTATTACTGGCGAGACATGGAGACCCTCTCCGTGTTTTCGCGGTTTCCTGACCACCTAGACGCCAAAGAAAAATATGCCCGGTGGTACGAGGGCTACCAGATTGTGATTTCTGAGGTGACCGCCAGCTATGGA
>JBIIFP010000013.1:0-30626 GCA_044237205.1 Pontimonas sp.
GCATAGTAAACGTGCTCCGGGGTCAGTGAAAATCTGAACCGGCGGTGATAGTCCGCGACCCGACTGCAAAGAAATTTGTTGGCGGTTGACTGGGTGGAACTCCCAGACCGACGGTAATAGTCCGGATAAGAGGAGACGTGAACACCAGGCTGGAAATTTTCTAGCCTGATTTTGCGTTGCCTTCCCCGGAGACTCCCCCCTAGTGGAGTAGAGATACCGGATGAACGCCAAGACCACCCCGAGCGTTGCCTGGGCAACAGCGATGGGTCGCGCGCTGGAACTGGCGGCCAAAGGGCCCCTGACAGGCGGCAACCCTCGCGTGGGGTGCGTTCTTCTTGATGGCGCCGGCGTGATCCTGGCTGAGGGCTGGCACGAAGGTTCCGGCACGCCCCATGCAGAGGTTATGGCGATGGCCAACGCCCACGCTGCCGGGATCTCTACCGAAGGCCTCACCGCTGTCGTCACGTTGGAGCCCTGCGCGCACACCGGAAAGACCGGGCCCTGTGCCACGGCATTAGTGGAGGCGGGAATCGCACGGGTTGTCTTTAGCGTTGATGATCCGGGTGTTGAATCACGCGGTGGCGCCCAGTTACTGGAGAGCGCTGGCATTGAGGTAGTGCGCGGTGTGATGAACGCAGAGGGACTAGCGCTCATTGAGCGCTGGTATCACGCGCTGTCCCAGGAGCGCCCGTGGGTGACGCTTAAGTGGGCAATGTCGTGGGACGGACGTGCCGCAGCAGCAGATGGCACTAGCCAGTGGATCACGGGGCCTGCAACACGGGAGAAAGTTCACCAGGATCGCTCCGAACACGATGCGATCGTGGTCGGAACTAACACCGTCCTTGTCGATGACCCGAGCCTTACCGCCAGAACCTCCAGCGGTGATCTCTATCGCAACCAGCCTCTCGCCGTGGTGGCGGGTAACACTGAGATTCCACAGGATGCCAAGATTCGCTCTCACCCCGGCGGTTTTCGTCCTGTGCCTGGCCACAGCCCTCGCGCGCTTCTGGGTGAACTGTTTGCTGAGGGCATCCGCAGCGTCTATGTCGAGGGCGGCCCCACTCTCGCCAGTGCATTCATCGAGGCTGGGGTTGTCGATCAAATCGACATCACCATCGGGCCCATGCTGATTGGCGGCCCTAACACTGCTGTTGGCGACCTTGGCGTTAACACGATGTCAGAGGCCATGGGCCTCGACATTCGAGACATCACCAGACTCGGTGACGACGTGGTCGTCACCGCCAGACCCCGTAGTGGAAAGTAGACAGCAATGTTCACAGGGCTCATCGAAGAAATTGGCACCATTACGGCTATCACCGACAAAGGTGACGGCGCTGAAGTCAGCGTGGCAGCTTCTCTGGTGCTCGGTGACGTGTCACTGGGTGACTCGATTTCCGTGAGTGGTGTGTGCCTCACGGTCACTCACTTCGACACAGAACACTTTGTTGCCGATGTGATGAGGGAAACCCTCAACCAATCGGCTGCAGTGAAGTGGGCGCCAGGTGTGCCTGTGAACCTCGAGCGAGCAGCTCGGGTGGGCGACCGCCTGGGCGGTCACATCGTCCAGGGCCACGTTGATGCCACCGCCCAGGTCTTGGAGGTTCGACCCGGTGACCAGTGGCAGGTGGTGAAGGTGTCCTTGGCCCCGGAGATTGCCCCTCTCGTTGCCCACAAGGGATCCATCACTATCGATGGTGTCTCACTGACCGTCTCTGCTGTGGGGAAAGACTGGGCTGAGGTCTCGCTCATCCCTGAAACCCTGACCGCGACGACACTCGGGCGCGCCGCGGAAGGGGACGTTGTCAACATTGAGACCGATATCCTCGCGCGCCAGGTACTTCGGCTCAGAGAGTTCATTGTTCAGGAGACACTCGCATGAGTATCGGCACGATCGCAGAGGCACTCGAGCACTTGAGACTCGGTCGTCCGATCATCGTGGTTGATGACGAAGCCCGTGAAAATGAGGGCGACATCATCCTGAGCGCTCAGCTTGCAACTCCTGAGTGGGTGGGCTGGACTATCCGGCATTCCTCCGGCTACCTGTGTGCGCCTATGCCCGCTGAGCGAGCAGTGGCGCTGAGGCTGCCACCCATGGTTGACGACAACGAAGACCCGCGTAAGACCGCCTACACAGTGAGCGTGGACGCAGCATCGGGAATTACCACGGGTATTAGCGCCTCCGATCGGACTCGCACCCTGCGCGTTCTGGCAGATCCGCTCTCCACACCGGAGTCGCTCATTCGCCCCGGCCACATCGTTCCTCTGAAGGCGGCGCCTGGTGGCGTCAAGGAACGTGCCGGGCACACGGAAGCCGCAGTGGAGCTCATGCAGCTAGCCGGCCTCGAACCAGTCGCCGTCATCGGTGAGGTTGTCGGTGATGACGGTGAGCTCCTCCGGTTGCCCCAACTGCTGGACCTTGGGCAGCGCGAAAACATTCCGGTGGTGACCATTGCCCAACTGCTCAAGGAACTCGATGAGAGCGATCCTGGCAGCGAAGCTCGAACGCCCCGCCACAGTGCTGTCGCAGACCAGCGCGTCATCTTTGAGGTGAAGACCCGGGTTCCCACCGAACACGGAATTTTTGACCTCCACGCCTATCGTGATCGAGCCACGGGCGCTGACCACATTGCGATTGTCTCCGGCGACCCACGGGATGGGATGCTGGTGCGCCTGCACTCCGAGTGCCTCACCGGTGAAGCTATGGGCTCCCTGAAGTGTGAGTGTGGCCCGCAATTGGACGCCGCCATGGAACAGATCAACGCCGATGGCGGTGTTGTGATTTACCTCCGCGGCCATGAGGGTCGCGGTATTGGGTTGGTCAACAAACTGCGCGCCTACCGACTGCAAGAGGCTGGTCTCGACACCCTGGATGCCAACTTGGCACTCGGGCTCCCCGCGGACGCCAGGGACTACAGCGCAGCCGCCGCGATTCTTACTGACATGGGAGTTTCCTCAGTACGACTCCTGAGTAACAACCCCGAAAAACAACGCCAACTCGAACAACACAGCATCACGGTGACCGAATTGGTTCCCCTCGTCGTGGGGGTTGGCGCAGTCAACACCGCATACCTGGAGGCCAAGCGTGACCGCATGGGTCACCACCTGCCCGGAGAACTTGCCACTGGAGCGATCACGCTCCCCGAGAACGGAGAAGAACTATGAGCGGCCACGGAGCACCACAGATTGAATTGAGCGGAGCGGATGCCCTACGCGTCGTCGTTGTTGCTGGCATGTGGCACGAGACGATCGCCGAGGGCCTCATCGCTGGCGCCCAGCGCGTGCTGGAGGCAGCAGGATGTTCCTATTCGCTGGTGCGGGTGCCAGGGTCCTTTGAGCTCCCGCTGGTCGCACAGGCCGCACTGCAGAAGGGCGCCGATGCCGTCGTGGCACTCGGAGTGATTATCCGGGGAGGAACGCCGCACTTTGAGTATGTGTCCTCCGCGGCGACCACCGGGCTGACCGATGTCGCCCTTGCCACCGGCAAGCCAGTGGGCTTTGGTGTGCTGACCCTGGATGACGAAGCACAGGGCATTGATCGTGCTGGGTTTGAAGGCTCCAGTGAGGACAAAGGTGCTGAGGCTGCAGAAGCAGCGCTTCACACGGCTCTGGTCCTCCGCGGTCTCTAGCGCTTCACAAACTCCCGGACGAAGAAGGTCATGCCGCTCCGGGCAATGTCGTGACGGAGCCTGAAATCGCTCGGTAAATCTGAGCCGACAATACACACGAACTTGCCAGCGGGAACGCCCCGCTGCCTCAGGCTCTCCACGAGCCCCCGGTTTGCGTCATAGTTGCCCACCACAATCGCATCGAACGAGGCGCTGAGCTCAGCCAGCTCATGTGCGCGGGTTTCGCTCTTCTGGTCAAGAGAACCGCGCAGCGCTGCGGGAAGGCTGCGCGAATAGCCAAACCCCCGGCCATAGAGCGTTCTGGTGTCCCCGGCGAAATCATCAAAAAGATAGAGGGGCTCACATGCTGCCTGAGTACGTTGACCGGTGGCCTGCTTCAAGCCGATATAAGTGAAGGCGCTCAGGTAATCGGTTCGGGAGGGCAGGGATTCGTCCACGAACAGAATCGACGATGACTCGAGGCCACTGATCTGAAGCACATACGAGGCCATTGCCTCGGAGCTGAGGTGTTCTCTGGCGAAGTCCCGGAAGAACTCCTGCGTTGCCCCGCCCGGCAGAGCCGGGCCATCGTGGACCAGACTGTCATAGACGCCAACCAATGCCGTCTTCGGAAAGTGGGCGAGCGAGTATTGGTGGGCTTTGCCAAGACCGGGCATCAAAGGGATGCCACCCGAAAAGAGAATTTCTAGGTGGCGAAAGGTGTCCCAGCCACCTTTCTTGGTGGACAGGGCACAGTAGGCGCTCTGATACTCAGCCAGGTAGTCGCCCCACGAATCAAAAGAGAACGGTTCGCCAGGGATGGTGCTGGAGAGGAAGTGTGGTCGATCGGTGACGCTCGAGGGCATGAGTTCCGGGCTGGGAAAAGAAAAGTTCAGCGGATAGACGCCATCACGGCGGTGACACTCGCGGGCAACATCGAGAACGTTTCTTTCCTGGTGGCCGGCCTTGATGAATTCTCTGACCGGGAGGGAAGCGGCCGAGCGGACCAGCAATGAGGGGTGGAGCTCACGCTTGTAGTAATCGGGACGACCGACCGGTGCGGGCTCTGGGCTACCCCTGAGGACCTGGCCAAGACGCATACGCAGATAGCGGCCCGCTCCAACAAGCCGGGATCGCCTAGGAACAACAACGCGTCCGGGGGAGGGCATGGAGCGAGTTTATCCGCAGGGCGAGTTATCCGGGGAGCGAACATCGCTCCAGCGACCAGCTTTCTAAGGCACACTGAACGGGTCACGCTGGTGGAAGGATCAACGTCATGAGTATGGGTTTCGGTCACCGTCGCCGCGGTTCGTCCCCGAACTATCGGCACGACGATGACGGCTCCCCCAGGGCCACGTTCCGCCAGCTCATCCCGTTCCTGATGGAACACAAACGTGTTCTCTCCGTTGTCATCGCACTCAGCATGGCCGGGGCTCTCACCACTCTTGCCCAGCCGCTCGTGGTGAGCCAGGTCATCACTGTGGTTGAGGCGGCAGAGCCGCTTGGCAACCTTGTCTGGATTTTGGTGGGCTTGGTGGTTGTCTCTGCGACCCTGTCAGGATTCCGCCACTACCTCCTCCAGCGAACTGGGGAAGGGGTAGTTCTCTCCAGCAGAAAACTGCTGGTTCGTCGGATGCTGAATCTGCCGATCTCTGAATTTGACCAACGCCGGACCGGCGACCTGGTTTCCCGCGTGGGAAGCGACACCACGTTGCTGCGGGCCGTGCTCACCCAAGGCCTCGTCGAGGCCGTCGGTGGGACACTGACCTTCTTGGGCGCAGTCGTCGCGATGGTGTATCTGGACCCGATTCTCTTCTCTCTCACCGCCATCGTTGTGGCAGTGGCGGTCACCACGGTGGTGACTTTATCCAGGCGGATTCGTGTTGCCAGCCGTAAGGCGCAGGACAAGGTTGGTGACCTAACCGCCAGTGTTGAGCGCGCGATTAGTGCGGTGCGCACGGTTCGCGCTGCCAACGCCACAGAGCGAGAAATCATCGGTGTCGAAAAAGATGCCGAAGGCGCGTGGCGCCTCGGCTTGGATGTTGCCAAGGTCTCTGCACTCGTCGTGCCCATCTCCGGCATTGCCCTGCAGGTTGCGTTCCTCGTGGTTCTTGGCGTGGGTGGATTCAGGGTCGCTAGCGGCGCACTTCCCATTGCTGACTTGGTGGCCTTCATACTGTTCTTGTTCATGATGATCATGCCGTTGGGTCAAGCATTTGGGGCCATCAGCTCAGTGAACCAAGCCCTCGGAGCCCTCGGGCGCATCCAAGAAATTATTTCGCTGCCCAGTGAAACCGACACTGACCTGGTGCAGGTCAGTGACACGAAGGCTCCGACTCCCCGCGGAAAGACCGCGGTGGAGTTCTCCAAGGTGAGCTTCAGCTACCCGCAGTCGGCCCACAAAACGGAGGCAGAAAAGCTCGTGGCCGAGACGCTTGGCGAACACGAGGTTGAAGCGCTCACCACTGGCGAAATTGCTGCGCTGCGCCCCGCCCGCGATCGGGTTCTCGACACCGTGTCATTCCGGGTGCCACTGGGCAGCAAGACCGCAATTGTCGGCCCCAGTGGGGCTGGCAAAAGCAGTGTCCTCTCTCTCATGGAACGCTTCTATGACCCGCAATCCGGTTCCATCTCTGTCTTTGGCACCCCGGTAGTCGATGTAGAGCGCGGTCAACTCCGCGCATACTTCGGCTATGTCGAGCAGGACGCTCCCGTCTTGGCAGGAACGATTCGTGACAACCTCCTCATCGGCGCCCCTGGTGCCAATGAGGAGCAGCTGCGCGAGGTGCTGGACAGTGTCAATCTCACGGAGATTCTTGACCGCGATGTACGAGGTCTCGATGCTCAAGTGGGCGAAGCGGGGGTCCTGCTCTCGGGTGGAGAACGCCAACGTCTGGCGATTGCGCGCGCCCTCCTGCAGGCTCCTCCGATTCTTCTGATGGACGAATCCACCTCATCGCTGGATGGCCCGAACGAAGTGTTAATGAAGCACGCTATTGATCGGGTAGCTAAAGATCGGACAGTCATCGTTATTGCCCACCGTCTGGCCACCGTCGTCGATAGCGACCAGATCATCGTGTTGAATCACGGCAAGGTCGAAGCGGTCGGAACTCACGAGGAACTGCTGGTGTCCTCAGACCTCTATAAGGACTTGGCCGAGCACCAGCTGCTGGTCTAGTTACTGGGGCTTCGCGGCTGGCCCAAGAATGGCCAGCCGAACCCGGTTTGAGAACCGGCGCCACACATAGCGAATAAAGAGTCCCAGGAAGTCAACGGGGGTCAAGCTAAAGCGGTTGTGCAGGACTCGCTTGCGATAGAGACGCTCGCTCGCTTGAGACACAAAACCCTTGTATTGGTCGTGGTCGCCCCCGACGAATGAGCCATGGCCGTGGTGGTAGTAGGAACCACCGAGATAGAACGACCCGCGGTAGCCGTTAAACGCTGGCTCATGCGGGAGCAGGGTGACGGGGCGCCCCGTGTTCGCAAGCTGCACACCCACTCGCCGGCCCGTGTCAGGCGCGCCCTTGCGGGTCGCGCGCTCCAGATAGTCCTCCGAGAAGTTCACAACGTCCTTGAGCTCGCTCGGGAAGATCATCAGACAGGGATGCGTTTGTGACCTGCTGCCTGGGACTAACGCCAAGGCAATGTCGTCAGCCTTGTCGAGCCAGTCGGCTCTGGTCGGGAAGGCATCAGAATCCATCACAATGATGTGGGATGTGTGGAACGTAGTCTGCGCGATTACTCGGTCAAGTGCTGCTGGGTGATCGTGCCCCTCCACAGCAATCTGTGCCTTATCGGGCTCAAACGTGAGGACTGAGCTCACTAGCGGCAACTGGGCCAGGGCGTCCTGAGATTGCCGTGATTGGTCAACAATTACGGCCTCCTTCACGCGACCCCCAGAAAACTTCTCCACCTGCTCCAGCATGTGACTGATCCAGAAGATATCCCCGTAGTGGCAGGACACCACGGTGAAAGTGGGGTTAGCGGGAGCGCTCAAGAGTCACCCCCGCCTGAGAAAGTTCCTGCAGCGTTGCCGTGCCGGAGGATTCAGCGACCGCCGCGACCAAATCTGTGAGCACCCGCACCTCAAAGCCGGCCTTCTTCGCATCGAGCGCACTGGAGCGAACACAGTAATCAGTGGCGATGCCCACAACATCAAGGGAGTCAACGCCGGCATGGGACACGATGTCTGTGGCCGAGCGGCCATCACCGCCAATTCCCTCAAACAGGGAATAGGCAGGCTTCCCCTGCCCCTTGGTGATGTGGTGGGTGACCGCGCCTAGCTCAAGATCGGGGTGGTAGTCAGCTCCCGGGGTCCCTGCGACGCAGTGCACAGGCCACGTGCTGAGGTAGTCCGGTTCGGCTCCAGCGGCTGCAAAATGCCCCTGATTGTCATCATCGCCGTTGTGCCAGTCCCTGGAGGCAAGAATCACGGCATAGTCATCAGCGTGATCCCGAAGCCATGCGCTAATTCCCGCTGCCACTGCCTGGCCGCCCTGAACACCGAGCGCTCCGCCCTCGCAGAAGTCGTTTTGCACATCGACAATCAATAACCCGCGCACCAGAAGCCTTCCTAGCTTGTCTACTTAGAAGTCTGCCAGGTTCGAACCGCACCCGTACACAGCGGTTACCAGGGTTTCAATGGCGACTTTGGTCTCATCACCCACGGTTCCCTGGGAGAAAAAGGCGAACGCGAGTGGTTCGTCGTCTTCGCCGGTCACAAATCCCGCGAGAGAACGGACCCCGGTGATACTGCCGGTCTTGGCTTGGACACGGTTGTGGGCGATGGCGTTAGCGTCGGTAAAGCGGTCATCAAGCGACCCATCAACACCAGCCACGGGCAAAGAATCTCGCAGCGAAGCCAGCGGCCCATCACCGCGCGCTACTTCGGAGAGCAACATGGCTATATAGGCCGGGCTCACCTGGTTCACGGGACTGAGACCAGAGCCATCCTGAACAACCAAGCTCTCCGTGGGGAGTCCAAGGCCAGCGATAACCGAGGGAATCACTGTGGCCAAGCTCGCCGCGGCCCCACCAGCTCCCTGCGCCAGAGAGACATGGCGAGCCAACATTTCAGCCAGGGTGTTGTCGCTTTCTTTCATCATGTAGCGCACGAGCTCAGATACCGGGGGTGACTCGACTGACGCGAGTACTGAGCCCGCTATCGGTGCGTCCCCGGTGGTGACCTTCACATAGCGCCCGGCATTTCCTGCAGTCCTGAGAGCCTTCACGAACTCGTCACCAGCCCGGCGAACGGGATCGCTGCCGCGCCTGCTGAGTTCGACCTGAGGGTTATCGCGGTCTCCATCAACTTGGAGCGCGGTGACCCTGGAAACAAATCCCTTAGACGTAGCGTCTCTCGACCACGACGCATCGAAGGCGTCCTCAAGTGGCCAGAGCGAAGCGTCGACGACGACCTCCGTGATGGTGACTTTCTCGCCTTCTGGAAGACCGGCCTGGGCGGCGGCAATCGTCTTCTCTGCCAAGTCCTGGAGCGTGGCAGCGCCCGCGTAAACGCTGGGGTTACCGGTAGCAAGACGACTCAACGTTGAGTCCCCGCCACCGACCAACACCACGCGTGCGGGATCGTCGGTGGCGACCACAGAAGTGGTAAACCGAGTATCTGGTCCTAAGACCGTGAGCGCGCTGGCGCCGGTCACAATCTTCATGACGCTCGCCGGCGGGACCAGGGCCTCAGCGTCTCTGGAAAACAAGACATCGCCGGTGTAGGGGTCAACCACAACCCCGGAAAAGTCGCCCAAGTCTTCATTCAGCGCAGCCCCGGCAACCGAGCACGTTCTGATGCGCAGTGGCACCGGCATCGTCGCAGGCACAACACGGCCAAGCTCAGCGACCTGGACCTCGGATTCCGGAGTCAAAGAGCCTTCGCTAAGCCCTCCCTCGGGAACCACCACGCCCAGAGCAAAAGATCCGCCAGCTGCCAACGCAGTAACCACGAGTGCAGCAACTGCCATCAGCCAACGGCGTGCTGCGATCGGCAGAGC
The DNA here is from genome assembly GCA_044237205.1 of Pontimonas sp. Taxonomy (GTDB): domain Bacteria; phylum Actinomycetota; class Actinomycetes; order Actinomycetales; family Microbacteriaceae; genus Pontimonas. The sequence goes on from JBIIFP010000013.1 coordinate 9,611, forward strand.
TGACAGAGGGCGCATGGCTCCAAAGATATCGACAAGCCCACGCCAGCCGATGCGGTCCCGCGAGAGTCGTCAAAAAGATTCCCCTCAGTGCACCCGGGGCCACCAGAGTAGGCTTGAGGGTATGCGAGCCTTCATTTTCAGCAGTTCGATGCTGAGCGCCTTGGCGGCCGGAATCGGTCTTCTGCGGCGAACAATTCGGGGACCGTTCACCTGGCAGGTGGGCCTGCTGTGGGCGAGCTGGGCGATTTCGCTGGTACTGGCGATCGCCACTGTCCGGGAGCGCTCACGGTCCTAGGCGAGAGGGGGGCCGGCTGCGGGACTTGAACCCGCAACCTTCCGATTACAAGTCGGATGCGCTACCAATTGCGCCAAGCCGGCACGCTGATGGTTCCCCACCGAGCAACGACAACACTACCGCGGGTAGTGAACTATCCGCTGGCCTCCAAGGAAGCAACAAAGCTAGCCAGGTCACCGTGAATCTCATACTGGTATTCCTTCCCGTTAACGAACACAGCAGGAGTACCCATCACTAAGGGAATCTCGGCGTTGCGCACCGGGAGAGGACCCGTGCTCATTGCGCGTGCCGTGGCGGAGGAAACCCAATTGGCAAAGGTTTCATCCTTGATGCAGGACTCAATGAGGTCGAGGTTCGAGGCTCCAGAGGCAGCAACGAGATTGACCATTTCGTCATCAGTCAGCTCAAACTTTGCCGGGGGAACGGGCTGGCTAGCAAGCAAGATCTCGCTGTAGTCAAAGTAATTGTTGGGAGAGTGCTCGGCAACACAGGCCACGCTGTTAGCGGCGCGAGTCGCATAGCGGGTGCCAGCGGTCTGAGCATCGCGGAAGGCCAGCGGGTGGTACTCGATTGTTGCGGTCCCGTTCTCTAGCCAGGTGCGAAACTGCGGGCCATACATCGACTCGAACTGCGCGCACGCAGGGCAGGAGTAGTCAATAAAGATGTCAATTGCCGGAACAGCTTCGGGGTTGGCGGCAGAAGGGGTCGGTGCCTCTTCAGCGGCGAGCGCCGGGGTCGAGACAGCAACGAATCCCGCGCCAATCTTGATGCCATCGCTTTGCATGTTGAGGGGGCCGGGCCCTGGAGGGCGCAGCGAGGAAATGATGACGACAGTCACCACAGCGATGATGGCGATAACGCCCACTGCGAGCGAGCCCTGGATGAGGACCTTGTTGCGCTTGGCCTTCTTCGATTGGGCTTCACGAAGAGTGCGAGCCTTGTCTCTGGCTTCCTGGCGCTTTTCGTTCTTGGTTGGGCGCGATTCAGAATTCATCGAAACTCTCTTTTCAGCAACATCGTCTGTCTCGGGGTTTCACCCCAGACTGGCAAACATTTCCTCAGCGGAAGCTGAGAGGTGCCAAGTGGCAATCCTAACCCCGAAAGCTGGGCCAGAGCCAACTCGGAAAAAGTGAGCTGGAGAACCTGGCATACTGGTCAGCAGTTCACAGTGATTATGTGGACCATCCATTCACGAAGGATCGTCCGGCACGTACCTGCCGGTGAAGGAGAAAAAATCATGGCGTCAGTGACGTTTGACAAAGCAAGTCGCATCTACCCGGGAACCACCACACCAGCGGTCGATTCCCTGGATCTCACCGTTGATGACGGTGAGTTTCTCGTCCTAGTCGGCCCGTCTGGCTGTGGCAAGTCCACATCGCTGCGGATGCTCGCAGGCCTCGAAGAAATCGACGCCGGGCGCATTCTCATTGGTAACCGCGACGTCACCGATGTCGCTCCCAAGGATCGCGATATTGCGATGGTGTTCCAGAACTACGCTCTCTACCCGCACATGAGCGTCGCTGAGAACATGGGTTTCGCTCTCAAGATTGCCGGCGTCAACAAGGACGAACGGATTGCTCGTGTCGTCGAAGCTGCGAAGCTTCTTGACCTTGAGCCCTACCTCGACCGCAAACCGAAGGCTCTCTCAGGCGGCCAGCGTCAGCGAGTCGCCATGGGTCGCGCCATCGTGCGTGAGCCCCAGGTGTTCTTGATGGATGAACCCCTGTCGAACCTGGACGCCAAGCTTCGCGTTCAGACCCGCACCCAGATTGCCTCTTTGCAGCGCCGGCTCGGTGTGACCACCGTCTATGTGACCCACGATCAAACCGAAGCGCTCACCATGGGTGACCGCATCGCAGTGTTGAAGGATGGTGTCCTCCAGCAGGTCGGAACCCCACGGGACCTCTACGAAGCGCCTGCGAACTCCTTTGTTGCAGGCTTCATTGGCTCTCCAGCCATGAACCTCTTTGACTCCGACATAATCGAGAGTGGGGTGCAATTTGGCACCGCAACCGTCAAGGTTGACCGCAACGCTCTCTCCGGCGCCACCGGCAAGCGCGTCACGGTGGGGATTCGTCCCGAGGACCTGACCGTCTCTAAGACTGGCAAAGGCCTTCAGACCACTGTCGAGCTTGTCGAAGAGCTCGGTGCGGATGGTTACCTCTATGGCAGCACCCAGGTAAACGGCCAGAACATCGACGTTGTCGTCCGGGTCGATGGCAGAAACCACCCGGTCGCAGGGGACAAGATTTCTCTGCTGCCCATCGAACACCACATGCACGTGTTTGACACGGCAACCGGAGTGCGGCTCACCAAGGAAGCCATTTCCGCTGGTTCCTAGAACTGTGGTTGGTGTGGGGAGGGCAATCCCCTCCCCACACCGCACAACGAAGGCAGGGTCATGAGCGGGTCGCTCTCGATTACCGCGTCGGTGGCAGGCCCTGAGCTTCTCGAACTGCCCTGGGAACTACCGCTTGAGCAATGGCCTGACAAAACGGTCGCCGCTTTGCCCAAGGGCATTTCCCGCCACATCGTGCGCTTTATTCATATGGGCGCTCACATCGTCGCGGTCAAGGAAACCACCGAAGATTTAGCCACCCGCGAATACAAGATGCTCAAGAAGCTGGGGAAGCTCCACGTCCCGTGTGTTAAGCCGGTGGCCATCATCTCCGGCCGCACCGATCGTCACGGCGCCCCGCTTCCCAGCGCACTGGTCACCAGACATCTACGTTTCTCGCTCCCTTACCGGGCGCTCTATTCACAAACTCTCCGCCCCGACACCGCGACCAGGCTCGCTGATGCTTTGGCCGTGTTGTTAGTTCGCCTTCACATCGTCGGGTTCTTCTGGGGGGATGTCTCCCTCTCCAACACTCTTTTCCGGCGCGATGCTGGGGCCTTTGCCGCTTACCTTGTCGATGCTGAAACTGGGGAATTGATGCCCGGCAGCCTCTCAGATGGTCAGAGGGAAAACGACCTCGAGATTGCCAGGGTCAACGTGGCAGGAGAACTTCTTGATCTCCAGGCCGGCGGTCGTCTCGATGACGACATCGACCCCGTCGTCGTTGCGCAGTCCATCATTGATTCCTATCGGATGCTGTGGAAGGAACTGACCGGCTGGGAAAGCTTTGACCAGTCCGAGCGCTGGCGCATCTCAGAGCGCGTCCACCGCCTCAACGAATTGGGGTTCGATATTGAGAACCTCACCATCTCGAGCAATGACGCAGGAACGAAACTGCAGATTCAACCCAAAGTCGTTGACGCGGGCCACCACACCAGGCGCCTGCTGCGCCTCACCGGCATTGATGCCGGTGAGAACCAAGCCAGGCGACTACTCAACGACCTCGACTCGTACATGGCATTCCACTACGCCCAGGAGGATGTGGACGAAGAAATGGTTGCCCACGAATGGCTGAGCGAGGTTTATGACCCAGTTATTCGCTCAATTCCGAAGGAATACCGCGGAAAACTCGAACCTGCAGAAATCTTCCACCAGTGGTTAGAACACCGCGCGTCCAGGTCGCAGAAGGAAGACCGCGACATTACCCGCGAGGAAAGCGTTATCTCCTACATCGATGAGGTGCTGCAGCACCGCAGGGACGAAGCGATGGTCACAGGACCGCCCACGGAAGCAATCACTCTGCCAAACCCGACCATTGAGCTCAACTGGCGGGATCGGGTTTAGAGGCTCTTACCGGCGAGAAAGCGTCCTCTCGTGATTTCGTAGAGAACCACGCTCGCGGCGATGCCAGCGTTCAACGATTCAGTGTTGGAGCTAATGGGAATAGTGACAATGGCATCACAGGTCTCGGTAATGAGCCTCGAGAGGCCCTTCCCTTCACTGCCGACAACCAAGACGACGGGTGCCTTGCCAAAATCCATACCGGGGGTCGGGACATCCCCGCCGCCATCGAGGCCCACCACCATGTATCCGCGCTCCTGAAAAGCTTTGAGCGTCTGGGTCAGGTTCGCAGCCATGGCCACAGGGGTCCGTGCAATCGCACCGGCTGATGTTTTCCACGCTGCAGCGTTCACACCAACAGAGCGGCGCTTGGGCAGAATCACGCCGTTGCCCCCAAAGGCGGCAACCGAGCGAACAATCGCACCAAGGTTTCTCGGGTCTGTCACCCCATCGAGGGCAACAAAGATTGGCGTTGATGTGTGCTTCTCTGCCTTGTCGGCGAGTTCCATCGGGTGCACGTAGTTATAGGGCGGAACACTCAGCGCGATGCCCTGGTGCACAGTGTCGGGACCGGTCATCCGGTCAAGCTCTGGCCTGGGAATCTCCAGCAGAGGTAAGCCCCGCTTATTCGCGAGCGCCAGGGTTTCGCGAACCCGGTCGTCCATGTCGATTTTGGTGGCAACGTGCAAGCTGACCGCAGGAATCTTGGCGCGCATGGCTTCGAGAACGGAGTTGCGACCAGTCACGAGCTCGGTGTCAGCGCTCAGTGGTCGAACAGTGCGCCTCGCGGGTGCTGGGCTGGGAGAGGAGCCGTGCCGGGCTTTGGCAGTGGCCAAACGCTCTTGGGCGGCTTTGCGTTTGCCAGCTGGATGCCACGACCGGTCTTCAGCCTTCGGTGTGGGACCTTTGCCCTCTAGGGCTTGGCGGCCATGGCCGCCCGTTCCGACGGTCGGGGTCTTCTTGGTTTTGCGCGCCGCGGGGTGACCTTTCTTAGCCACGAATACTCCAGGTGCTGCCTGAGGCGCCATCGTTCACATCGATGCCTGCACGGTCCAAAACATCTCGCAGGGCATCGGAGAGCTCAAAGTTCTTCTCCGCTTTCGCGTGCCACCGCAATTCGATAACTGACTCCACTAGTGATGCCAATGCCCCATCGCCTCTCGATGACCCTCGTGCCCACTCGGAATCGAAGGGGTCAATACCCAAGACTCTCACCATTGCGCGGACCTCGCTCGCCGAGGACGCCGCCAGCGCACGATCCCCCGAGTCCAAGGCATTGTTTCCAGCCCTCACAGTCTCGTGAACAACGGCGAGGGCAGCTGGCACAGACAGGTCCTCATCCATCGCCGAAGCGAAGGCCGTGGGAACCACAGTACCCTCAATATCAAAGCCTTCTTGGCGGGCCCTGGACAAGAAACCCTCAATCCGCGAAAACGCAGCGGTCGCTTCATCCAAGAAACGATCGTGAAGGTCGAGCTCAGAGCGGTAGTGCGCAGACGCGAGTGCATAGCGGACGATGATTGCTGGTGCTTTATCAAGGAGGTCAGCTGCATAGACGCTGTTGCCGAGCGACTTCGACATCTTCTGCCCGCCGACGACTACGAGGGCGTTGTGTAACCAGTGCCTGGCGTATGCGTGGCCGGCAGCTGCGGACTGGGCTAGTTCGTTTTCGTGGTGAGGGAAGCGAAGATCAACGCCACCGCCGTGAATGTCGAATTCTCCACCGAGGTAGCGCATGGACATGGCCGAGCACTCGATGTGCCAGCCGGGACGGCCGGCACCCCACGGCGCTGGCCACGACGCGGTGGCTGGCTCGCCAGCCTTGTGGCCCTTCCAGAGAGCAAAGTCCTCGGGATTGCGCTTGGTACCAGGGGCATCAGTGCCGCCTCGAAGATTCTCGACACTTTGGTGGGTGAGTTCTCCATAGCGTGGCCAGCGGGCAACGTCGAAATAGACATCACCGGACCCGTCTTCTGTGGCATAGGCGTGACCGGTAGCAATCAGCTGACTAATCAGCTCGATCATGGAGGGGATGTCCCCGGTTGCCCGCGGCTCACGGGTGGGCGGGAGGATGTGCAACGCACTGGTGGCGTCGTGGAATTCTCGTTCTACTCTCTCGGCAAGCGCCCACCACGCTTCACCTGTTTCCACTGACTTCTCAAGAATTTTGTCGTCAATATCGGTGACGTTTCGGACCAGCGTGACCTGAAGACCGCGATAGCTGAACCAGCGTGACCAGAGGTCATAGACGAGCGCACTTCTCAGGTGACCCACGTGGGGAGCCGACTGAACAGTCGGTCCACACACATAGAGCGACACATGGCCTGGCAGGAGTGGGGCAAAGTCCACCACATCCTGGCGTTTCGAGTCATAGAGTCTGATGGCCACCGCTTCATGGTAGCGAGAGAGTGCTCTGTAGCCCGGTCGGCCTGCCGAGGGGGGATTGAGCCTAAATGGCGACGAGGACCGCTGTTGCCAGGGCAGCAGCGCCCTCACCGCGACCGGTGAAGCCAAGTCCATCGCTGGTGGTGGCACTGAGTGCTACCGGGCACCCGACGAGTTCGCTCAAGACACCCTCAGCTTCGAGCCGGCGCGGCCCGATCTTTGGCTTCTGCGCAACCACCTGCACCCCCACAGAACTGACCACATAACCAGCGTCCCTGACCAAGCCGAGCGCGTGCTCAAGGAACACGCGACTATTCGCGCCGTCAAACTCTGGGCGATTGGCACCGAAATGGGTACCAAGATCGCCTAGGCCAGCAGCCTGCAGAATCGCATCGACAATGGCGTGGATGACGACGTCACCATCGCTGTGACCGGCAAGCCCGTCTTCGCCCGGCCACACCAGGCCAGCTAGCGTGAGCGAAACGTCTTTGTCGAACTGGTGAACATCCACCGCGGTTCCTACCCGGTGGCCACCAGGACCACCGAGCACTGATGCCGCACGCTGAAGATCGGCGGGGTAGGTGATTTTGAAGCTCATGGCGTCACCATCGACGGCGATGACATCGTGACCTGCGGCCCGCAGCACCGCAGCATCGTCAGTGAAGTCGCCCTCGATGGCCTCGTATGCGGCAATGAGCAAGGCTGCCTGGAAACCCTGGGGTGTCTGGACGGCTCCCAGAACAGAACGGTCAACCGTATCGCCGGTAGTCATCGACGATCGGTCCACACTGATCAGAGTGTCCACCACGGGAATCTGTGGGACGACACCCTGAGCCCCACTGGTGAGCGCCTCCAAGACTCGATCAAAGACAGCAACAGGCGCTAGTGCGCGTGCCGCATCGTGAATGAGGACGGTCGTGGTGCCGGTCGGCAGTGCGCCAAGGCCCGCTCGGACACTGTCGGTGCGGGTTTCACCGCCGGTGACAATCGTGAGATCCCCGTGGGATGCCAACAATTGACGAGCCGGTGTCTCCCATCCGGGAGGCGCAACCACAACCAAAGAAAAGGGCCTGGACCAAGCCTGAACGCCTCTGACGCACTGCTCGAGCAAGGTCGCACCAGCGAGTGGCACAAAAGCCTTGGGCTGGTTAGAGCCAAGCCTGGTGCCGCTTCCGGCCGCGACAATGACTACCGCCGTGGTCACTGGTTGTGGCCTTGGAGTTCGACCTAGGAGGCGAGAACTTCGTCGAGAACCGTCGAAGCCTTCTCTTCATCCGTTTTTTCGGCAAGTGCCAGCTCAGAAATCAGAATCTGACGTGCCTTGGCCAGCATTCTCTTCTCGCCCGCACTCAAACCACGATCTTGATCGCGACGCCACAGGTCGCGGACGACCTCAGACACCTTGATGACGTCACCGGAGGCGAGCTTCTCGAGGTTTGCCTTGTAACGTCTGGACCAGTTGGTGGGCTCTTCGGTGAAAGGTGCGCGCAAGACTTCGAATACCTTGTCGAGACCCTCTTTGCCGATCACGTCGCGGACGCCGACCAGATCAACGTTCTCCGCGGGAACCTCAATCGTGAGGTCACCCTGCTTCACATTGAGCTTGAGGTACATCTTTTTCTCGCCCCTGATGGTGCGAGTCTTAACTTCGGTGATCGTAGCCGCTCCGTGGTGGGGATATACGACTGTTTCGCCAACTTCAAACAGCATGCTTGCCAACCTTTCCCAACTTTCCATTTTAGCACAGTGAGCTACCAGCCCTAAACCCCGGTATCACGGGCTTGAAGGGTGCGATGGCGCCGGTCCTGGTGCCCATTCCATTAGGCTAGAAGTGCTCACCAGCCATCGGAAGGATGTTTCGTGCGACGCCGTTTCTTTGCGCCACTTGTGTTAGCAGCCGCCGTCATAACCGGAACCACGGGGTGCACACTCTCTGCTGACATTGCGACGATGAAGGACTACGACCCCTCCGACGGTGCTGGTGCCGACCTTGGTGGCATCGCGCTGCGCAACATTCTCTTGATCAGTAACGACGATGGCGAAGCCAACCTGGTGATGACTGTGGTGAACGCCAGCGGCGAAGACGTCACCCTGAATGTTCAATTCGATGACGGTTCTGCCCGCATTACCGAACCTCTTGCGCTTCCCGCCGTTCCCGAGCGCACCCGTGTTGGTGATAACCCAAGCGCTGGGATTGTGATGTCAGGCCCAGAACTCGTGGTCGGTGGAGCATTCCCGGTCTACTTCGAGTACGGCAACTTCCCTGGCGAGCTGGTCTACGTCCCAGTCCTCGATGGCACATTGCCCGAATACGAACTCCTCGTTCCTTAGGCTTCGAAGCGGTACCCAAGCCCCCGAACCGTCACAATCATGGTCGGCTCGGACGGGTTGTCCTCGATCTTGGATCGAAGTCGCTTGATGTGAACATCAAGAGTCTTGGTGTCCCCGAAGTAGTCGGAGCCCCAGACGCGGTCAATAATCTGGCCTCTGGTGAGAACACGGCCGGCGTTGAGCATCAAGAGCTCCAGAAGTTCAAACTCTTTGAGTGGCAAGGACACCGGTGTCCCCCGGACGACCAATTGGTGCCGGTCACTATCGAGCACAATGCCGTGATACTCCAAGATGCTCTGCGAAGCATGGGGGTCTTCGGCCCTGCGTCGAAGGACAGCCTTAATCCTGGCCAGCAACTCACGGGAGGAATAGGGCTTCGTGACATAGTCGTCTGCCCCCAGCTCCAAACCCACAACAATGTCCACCTCGGAATCTTTGGCGGTCAACATAATGATCGGCAACGAAGAGCGCTGACGAACCTCACGACAGACTTCGGTGCCAGCCAGCCCCGGCAACATCAAGTCGAGGAGCATCAAATCGGGTGGGGCCGCCTCCACCGCACTCACCGCGGCAAGGCCGTTATCAACCACCTGAACTTCATAACCCTCTCGACGCAAGAGATAGGAGAGTGGCTCACTGAGTGATTTCTCGTCTTCAACTAGCAGGATTCTGATCATGCGCTGCCTCTCAGTGATGCCTCATCGTCATCCACGCGCAGCAGCGGTATCTCATCGGTCGCAAGATACTCGGCAGGTCGCGGAAGCTTCTTGGGCTTGAGTTCGGTAATCGGCCCGGTCCTGCTGAGGTGTTCTGCCACCTGATCAGCCGGGGCCTCCCGCAGCCGAATGGTAAAGGTAGACCCCTTGCCCAGCTGAGACCAGACTCGAACATCGCCCTGGTGATTGTTGACCACGTGTTTCACGATGGCGAGACCAAGACCCGTCCCGCCAGTGTCTCGGGATCGAGCGGGGTCACTTCGGTAGAAGCGTTCAAAAATTCGCTCGAGATCATTACTCGCAATGCCTTGGCCTTGGTCGGTGACAGAGATTTCGACAATGCCGCTCTTCACCGCAGCCCCGACGCCAACACGGGAGGGCCCGCGGGAATAGGTGATCGCGTTTCTTACCAAGTTGTGGACAGCAGTGACCAGGGACGAGCCATCACCCAGAACGTAAGCCCCGGTGCTCGCGGACACCGCCACCGTGATCCCCGACTTGCTGGAAAGGACAGAATTCGAGGCAATGGCCTGCTCAACAACCGAGTCGATCGACACGACATCGGGGTCCAGAATGGTTCCCACCGATTGGAGTCTTGTGAGCTCGATGATGTCGTTGGTCATCTCAGCAAGTCTGTGTCCTTCGCGCTCGAGGGTTTCAGCGAAGGCGCGAACCTGGTCCGGGTCGTCCGCTGAATACTGGAGTGCCTCAGCTAACAGAGACACAGCGCCGATAGGTGTCTTCAGTTCGTGGGAAATATTGGCCACAAAATCACGACGAACAGCGTCGAGTCGATACATTTCCGATCGGTCATCAGCAACCACCAACATCAGCCGAAGGCCCAATGGCGCGACCCTCACCAGCAGGTGAATGGGGGGCGCATCGCGCCCTGTTCCCGCGAGTTCGAATTCCCTCGCTGCGGGAATTCCGTCGGCCCGTGACTCTTTGACCAAGTCGAGAATCGGCTGGTAAACAATGTCTCGGTTGTCGACAATACCCAGTGCCACAGCGGACTTCGAGGCTCTCAGGACTCGGTTGTCGGCATCGAGCACCACGCCCGTTGCGCCAATGACTTCAAGGGCGGTATCCACACCGTCTGGAACCGGGAGGTCAAGAACTTGCTCGGCCCGCCGGTGCCATCCTGCTCCTGCCCAGATCAGAGCGGCGACACCCAACCCCAGGCCGATGCCAAGGAGCAGCATCCAGGCGGGTGACCAGAAAGGCTCCATACCCCAAGCCTACGGTGCGCGCTCCTGCCAAAGAAGTGACCTCAGCGCTAAACTCAAGCAAAATAAGCGAGTGTTAAGCGAAATCTCACTGTTTGTTAACCCAACTGCGAGAAGTTGTGACCACCCGAATATCGCTCGATTGAGGAGCACCATGCGCGAACTTTTCCAACAAGAACTCCACGAGGTCCAAGACCGCCTCGTCGAGATTGCCGAACTGGTTGTCGATGCCATTTCCGACGCCGTTGAAGCGTTCAACAAATCGGATGTAACTTTGGCCGAGTCGGTCATCGTCCGGGACAACAAAATCGACGACGCGGTGGTTTCTCTCGATGAGCTTGCCATCGCCATCATGGCAAGACAGGCCCCAGTGGCCAAAGACCTGCGCATTGTCGTGAGCGCGCTGCGCATCAGCGCATCTCTCGAGCGCATGGGCGATATGGCCGAACACGTTGCCCAGCTTGCGCGCTACCGCTTCCCGGAAAAGGTTGTTCCCAAGACGATTCGCCCGATCTTCAAAGAGATGGGCGCGCTCGACATCGAGCTTGCAAAAATGCTCGTCGTTCTCTTGAAGACCGAGGATGTCATCGTCGCAGAGAAAATCCGTGACGAGGACGACAAGGTCGATGCTCTACACCTCTCGGTGTTTGAGACGGTTCTGAGCGACTCATGGAGCCAGGGAACCGAGACGACGGTGGATGCCACTCTCGCGTCTCGCTACCTTGAGCGATTCGCAGACCACGCGGTCTCGATTGCCAAGAAGATGATGTATCTCGCTACTGGTGAGTGGAACCCACCCAAGCACTAATCTTTCCGAGCTCCCTGTTTTGCCACAGCGGCGGCTCCCGCAGCGGCGGCAGCAGGGTCTAGGTACTCCCCGGGCTTTGTCGACTTCATGTTCTTGTCCAGGTAATAGACCAGCGGAATTCCCGTGGGGATGTTCAACTCGGCGATGTCCTCGTCGCTGATGCCCTCGAGGTGCTTCACCAGACCCCGGAGGCTGTTTCCGTGGGCGACGACGAGCGTGACCTTGCCCACGGCAACATCGGAGGCAATATCCGCCTTCCAGTAGGGCAACATCCGATCAATGACAAGCTTCAACGACTCGGTTTTCGGAACAAAAGCCTCGATATCGGCATAGCGGGGGTCGCCCTGCTGCGCGTAAGTGTTTTGGGGGTCGATGGGAGGCGGGGGAACGTCAAAGCTCCGGCGCCAGAGCTGGAATTGCTCGTCACCGTATTCCGCGAGGGTTGCGGCCTTATCTTTGCCCTGGAGAGCTCCATAGTGGCGCTCATTCAGGCGCCACGAGCGCTTGACGGGAATCCAGAGGCGATCTGCGGCATCAAGTGCACCGTGAGCGGTCTGGATGGCTCGCGAGAGCAACGAGGTGTGGACGACATCCGGCAAAAGTTTGTGCTGGACGAGCAGCTCTCCAGCCCTCTTAGCCTCTTTGTGGCCCTGATCGGTCAGGCGAACGTCGACCCAACCGGTGAAAAGGTTCTTGTCGTTCCACTCGGATTGACCGTGGCGAAGAAGAATGAGCGTGTGAGCCATAGCCCAAGCCTACCGATTAGCCGCGGCTACCCAGCCGAGGCAGTCTCGGAACGGCCCTGGTGGCACCGGCATCGACGGGAACAAGCACTTCTTGGTTTCCAGGTATCCGCGTGTTGCCGCTCACGACCTCGAGTTCAAGGCTCGAGTCCACAGAACGCTTGACCAGTGCGAGGGCAATCGGACCAAGCTCGTAATGCCAGGCCGCGCGAGTGATAGATCCAATGTCGCGCTCTCCCGCCATGACCCGGTCACCCGTAATCGGAATGAGCGACTCCGACCCGTCGAGGTGGAGGAGAACAAGCCGCCTGGGAGGATGGCCCAGATTGTGGACTTTCGCCACGGTTTCTTGCCCTCGGTAACAGCCCTTGTTCAGGTGCACTGCGGTTCGCAACCAATCGCACTCGTGCGGCAACGTCTTCTCATCGACCTCATGGATCGATGGTCTCCCGGCGGCAATCTCAAGACCCGTAAGGGCAAGGCTTCCAGCCCGGCTAACGCCCTGCAAGCTCGGCGCGCTGCCCTTCGAATAGACGCTGTAGGCCATCGCAAACTCGTCTCCCGGGTGCGGCTGCGGTGCATACCCCACGGACCCCTCTTGGATAGTGGGCCACGGGTCAGTGAAGCGCACGTGAGGCGCCTCTGAGCCAAGGAGATGCTGGCTCACCGACGCTGCGATAAACCATGCCAGTGGCTCGTGAGTGAGGCTCACCTGCATACGGAACTTCATGGATTCAAGCCAGGAAATGAGTGCCGCTGCACGACCAGGAGCACTCAGGAGCCAACAACACTCACCATCGTCCTGGATGAGGAAAGCGTGCTCGATATGACCGTGGGGGTCGAGAATCAGGCTTTCCTTAGTGACACCTGGCACCAGGTCCAGTACGAACTGGGTAATCAGACTGTTCAGCCACACCAGCCGATCCGGGCCTGATACCTGAACAATCTCGTGGTCGGAGACGTCAACGAACGAATCACCTCTGGCAAGTGCTCTCATCTCGCCGAGAATGTCGCCGAAATGCTCACCTGTCATGTGGTGATTACCCCGAGAGCTGAATCAGTGATTAGCGCTGACCCCGAAAGAGGTTCAGCACAACGATTCCCGACACCCAGGCAATCGCAAGAGCTGCGAGCACCAGGAGTCCGAGGAAAAAGATTTCGATGGCGAGAAGCATGTCTCTAGTCTACGACGGTGAGCACCTGAAACACCACGGCGGCAAGCGCAGTTAACAGCGCACTCCCGGTTATCGCCAGAGAAAGCCTGCGCACAAGCCCCTCGGATTGGTAGGCAACAACCTGCAAGATAAAGGCCATCAACAGCGACCCCGCCAGCACGGCAACCATGCTGGCCACACGATTGTCTTCGCTCACCAGGAAACCCACCAAGCCCACACCGATAGCGGTCACGATCCAGACAGGGACGACATTAATCAATAACTTGGCCACACCACCATGCTAGAGCGCGGTTACACTGGAGCTGGAATCAAGTCAGGCGGGGGTGATGCCACAGTGGCAAGCATTCTTGTGTTGAGCCCCGATGACGCCTCCCAGGTGTTGCCATCCCTGAGCCTTCTGAACCACCGAGTGCGCACAATTCCCGCTGAGCCAGCGGCTCTCGTGAACGCACCTCACTCTGATGTGGTGATGGTGGATGCCAGGGGCGACCTAGTTCAGGCCAAAGCTCTCTGTCGCATCCTGACTACTACCGGTATTTCTGCTGCTCTGATTGTTGTGGTGACAGAAGCCGCTATGCCAGCGCTCAATTCCGAGTGGGGCTTTGACGACATTGTTCTCAGCACCGCCGGCCCTGGCGAGGTGGATGCCAGAGTGCGCCTGGTGACGACCAAGAGCCAACCAGGCCCTGAAGACCAGATGATTTCTGCCTCCGGTGTCACCATTGATGAAGTGAGCTATCAAGCCAAGGTGAATGGCAAAGCCCTTGACCTCACCTACAAAGAGTTTGAACTCCTGCGCTTCCTGGCAGGCCACCCCCAACGGGTCTTCACCAGAGAGCAGTTACTCAGTGAGGTCTGGGGTTATGACTACTTTGGTGGCACCAGAACAGTCGATGTTCATGTGAGACGCCTGCGGGCAAAGCTCGGTGACATGGAGTCACTGATCGGAACAGTGCGCAACGTGGGTTACCGTTTCACCGTTGCTGAGGCCTCTGACGAGGTCAAAGAAAAGCAACAGTCAGCCTCGGATGCCGCCGCTGCGACTTCTGGCGCGTAACCTCCTGTTCACTTTTTTCCTAGTGCCCAGGCGCCCCGGGGTGACACAATGACTGGCGTGAACGAGTTGCGTCCCGGCTATGACGTCTCCACCGGTGTGGGTGGCGACTTTGCCGACGATTTCGATGAGGGCGAAGCCCCGCCAAGTGACGATCTACCGCTCGAGCGCTTCCTCGATCGAGAAATCAGCTGGTTGGCCTTCAATCAGCGCGTCCTAGAGCTTGCCGAGGACCCGACGATTCCACTCCTCGAGCGGGTCAACTTCTTGGCTATCTTTGCCAGCAATTTGGACGAATTCTTCATGGTCCGCGTGGCCGGCCTCAAGAGACGCATCGTCACTGGCATCGCGGTGCCCACAAATACCGGTCGCTCCCCTCAGGCTGTGCTGGATGACATTTTTGCCACCGCAGAGGCGCTCCAGCAGCGCCACGCTGCTGCGTTCCGGGAGCTTGTGAAACCAGCCCTCGATGACGAGAACATTCACATCGAAACCTGGTCAGATCTTGCCGAGAGCGACCGTGAGGGCCTCGATGAGTTCTTCACCGAGCAAATCTTCCCGGTATTGATGCCACTGGCCGTGGACCCAGCGCACCCTTTCCCCTACATCTCGGGTCTGTCCCTCAATCTTTCGGTGCGGATCAGAAACCCCAAGACCGACAGCGTGGATTTCGCGAGACTCAAGGTTCCCCCCATCCTCGCCAGGTTCGTCCCGCTGCCTGATGATGGATCGGGTCGCCTGAGATTCATTGCCATCGAAGACCTGATTTCCCAGCACGTGGGTGAGCTCTTCCCCGGGATGGAGGTTCTCGAACACCACGAATTCCGAGTCACGCGCAACGAGGATGTTGAAGTCGACGAGGACGAGTCCGAAAATCTTATCCAGGCGCTAGAGCGTGAGCTGCTGCGCAGGCGCTTCGGTCCCCCCATTCGCTTGGAAATCACCGATGATATGGACCCAGTCACACTCGAGCTTTTGATTACGGAGCTCGGTATCACGAGCCACGAGGTCTACCGGTTGCCAGCGCCCCTCGGTCTCACCGGATTGTTCGCCATCGCGGGCCTTGATCGACCAGACCTCAAATACGCCCCACACCGGCCCGTGACGGCAACACAGTTGCTGTCCTCGGAGCCCACCGAGGAGCCGGACATCTTCCGCTTCATTAGGGCCGGCGATGTGCTGGTGCACCACCCCTATGAATCCTTTGCCACCAGCGTGCAGGCCTTTCTGGAGCAGGCGGCGCTGGATCCTCAGGTGCTCGCGATCAAGCAAACTCTTTATCGAACAAGCGGTGACAGCCCCATCATCGAGGCCCTGATTCGGGCGGCCGAATCAGGGAAGTCGGTGTTGGCTCTGGTGGAAATCAAGGCGCGCTTTGACGAGCAGGCCAACATCTCGTGGGCGAGGAAGCTCGAGAAGGCCGGCGTCCACGTCGTCTATGGGCTTGTCGGCCTCAAAACTCACTGCAAGCTAGCCCTCGTCATTCGACAAGAAGGCGACGGGACGCTGGGACACTACTCGCACGTGGGAACAGGAAACTACAACCCCAAAACCAGTCGCATCTATGAGGACTACGGCTACTTCAGTGCCGATAAGCAGGTCGGGAAAGAACTGACCCGGCTGTTCAATGAACTCTCGGGCTACGCCATTGAGAAGAAGTACAAGCGCATGTTGGTCGCCCCCCGCTACCTCCGCGAGGGTCTCCTGCGCCACATCGCCTCAGAGGTCAAAAATCACGAGGCCGGCAAATCGTCGCGGATTCGACTCAAACTCAACTCACTGGTCGATGAAATAATCATCGACGCCCTCTACCGGGCTGGTATGACTGGTGTCCCGGTGGAGATCTGGGTTCGAGGAATTTGTTCCCTGATTCCTGGCCAGCCGGGGCTGAGCGAGAACATCACGGTCAAGAGCGTGCTCGGCCGATACCTGGAGCACTCTCGGGTGTTTTGGTTCGAGAACGCAGGAGAGCCCACCGTCTATATCGGCAGCGCCGACATGATGCACCGCAACCTGGATCGACGAATCGAGGCACTCCTGCAGATCACAGATCCCGCTCACATCGACCAAATCGACCGGCAACTCACCAGGGGCATGAGCGATGACGTTCAGTCCTGGTCGCTCCAAGCCTCCGGTGAATGGGTTCGACACTCCACGGCAAAGGACGGCAATCCTCTCCTGGATGTCCAGAATGAGACGATGACCGAAATCATGACCAGAAAACGCGGAGCCGCCCCCCGATGAGTCCGACCCCGGAGACGGTGGTCGCCGGCGGAGCAGTCTGTTGGAAGGTCGTCGATAACGAAGTGCGGGTTCTTCTGGTGCACAGAACCCAACACAAGGATGTTTCGTTGCCCAAGGGCAAGTGCGACCCGGGCGAGACCGTGCCAGAAACCGCCCAACGCGAGATCTTGGAAGAAACCGGAGTTCACATCACCCTCGGTGCCTATCTGGGCCGTGTTGACTACCTTCTTCCCAGCAAAAAACCCAAAGAAGTCCACTACTGGGCCGCCGAAGTCGACCCCGGCGAAGCGGAGCGCTCACCATTTGAATCCAACGATGAAATTTTTGCTCTCGAATGGATGCCCATCAAGAAAGCCATGAAAAAGCTCACCTATGAGCACGATGCCGACATCCTGGAGAACTTCGACTCTCTCTATGAGAGTGGGCGAGCCAAAACCTTCCCTCTTATTCTGTTGCGCCATGCCAAAGCAATGCCCGCTGAGGCCTGGGATGGGCCAGATCACACCAGACCACTCCTCCACAAAGGTCTAATCCAGGCAAAAATGGTGGCCAATGGCATTCTCGCCTTTGGCCCCGAAAAGGTCATCAGCAGCACCGCTGCGCGCTGCATCGCAACCGTTGAACCATTACTGGAGCGCAGCCAGCTGGAGCTCAAAACATCCGCAGGAATCAGCCAAGATGCCTATCAAGCGAAGGGCGCAAAAGCCTTTGCCGCAGTCGAGAAAAGGGTGTCAAAGCGCCAAGGTGCGCTCTTGTGTTCACACGGCCCGGTACTGCCCCAGCTGGTGTCTGCTGCGGCAGAAATCGGCCACGGCGGCTCCAGCAAAAGCCTCCAGAGGGCGGCAAGCCTGAATGTTGGCAGCTTTAGTGTGATTCATTTCTCACTCGACACACCAACCCCCCAGATTGTTGCGGTGGAGACCCACGAACCACCCGCAACACCATAAAGAGAGCCGAACCGCAGAACGCCTCTCGGCGCGAGGCCGCTCGAAGCGGCTAATGATGGAGCCCGGGGTTACTGCGGTTCGGCAGTTAAATCCTAGCCGGCCTCGGTGGCGGTTCTTTCAGTCAAGTTGGTCAGAGCGCGCCAGTGAGGCAGCCTGCTGGAGCTCTTCGGCGATGACGCTCCAATTGAGTGAACGACCGGTCAAATAGTGAGCGTGTTCCTCAGACAGCCATGCCAAAGAGATTGCCCCGGCGGACACTGCCCGGGCAACGGCCGCAGCGCGACTGAGCGCCTCGGAGAGCTCCCCCACAAATGCACCGCGGAGAATGTCATCCAGGAGGCTAGAGAACCCCTCAGCGCTCAGGGGATTAGGTGCTCCGGCAACGACCTGATCGATGGTGGCGAGGTCGTCAATACCCCGCTGGAATAGCTCGCTGGCGTCCTCTGGGTTGTGCTGCAGAATCGCACGCACCAGATAGAGCCGCCAGAGGGCACCGGGAAGGCTGGTTGCCAAGGAGTGCGCCCAGAGCTCTGCGAGAGTGTCGAGACCGTGTTCGTCGGCGAACGCGACAAGGCGTCGCACTAGTTCGTCACTGTCGGCATCGCGGCCTCTGGCCAAAAGCACACGAGCTGTGTGGCCAGCAATCGCGGAGGCTTCCGCTGGATCAATGACCAAGTCTGCGGGATCGCCCGAGAGCGACGCTTCAAGGCGCTCTGCGGTCATCCGCACTGGTCGGTGAAAGTTCTGATTCATCACTCCCTACGGTAGGGGACATGGATGTTCATCCGTCACCGGGCATTGAGGCTTAGCATGTGGCCATGACAACGAAACCCAATCGGCAGGCCCGCTTCGTCTTCTTCCTCATCCTCGCCATCATCGGTTTAATCACCGCCATGATCTTCAATGGCATCGCCAGCGTTCAAGGCCAAAACTACCTCGATGCTTGGTTTGGCTCAGCTGTTGACTGGGTGCTCTCGCTTGATATCTTGATCGTGGCAATCGCCGGATCGGCCCTCATGATCATGGAAGCCAAGAGGCTAGCCATGAAAAGGGTGTGGCTCTATGTCGCCGCTTCAGGGGTGACGGCGTTTGCCTTCACGTTCCCGTTATTCCTTGCAATGCGCGAGCGCAAGCTCGCGCAGCTCGAGGCAAAAAGTCCTTAGAAGCCCGCGGTAATCTCTTCACCGTTGGACACATAGGTCATGTTGCCGGGCTTTACCCCCTGCGCGAGCGAACCCGCGCCCGGAGGAAGCAAAATGAAGGTCTTGCCAGGAGACAAGAACACGGGCTGCTCTTCACCGTAGAACAACTTAATCGGCTCGTGGAAAGCAGTGGTGTCAAAGACTCCATTGATCAGCTTTCCACCGGTGGCAATAATTGCCGTTTCCCGAGTCTGGCCGACCTTGGCAGAGGGCAAGCCCTCAACATCGAAATAGTTGGGGGCAAAAATCAGGAGGTTGGTGGCAGAAATCTGTGTTCCGTTGGCGTCCACATCGGGGGAGCCGTTCAAAAGGAACTTGAGATAGGTGCCAGTAGCGGCATCCCACTCCCAGTTGGACTGGACGCCGTTACTGAAGACCACACGAATCTCTTCAGCGGCGACGCCATCGACAACGGCTGATGCTTCCTCGGGAGCAGTCTTGAAAAGGAACTGCTGGACAGGAGCATCCAAGTCCTTGTAGTTCTCCACCAGGCTTGCTGCTTCGATGTGGAGGTTCCAAGGAGCGGGCTTACGATCACTGCGGAAGAAGTAAGCACCGTCTGGCGTTCCGCTGGAGGTGTCGTGCTCGACCAGCTGAAGGCCAGATCCTCGAATGATCTCACGGACGTTGCTGTTTCCGACACCAGAGAAAACGAAAACTCCCCCGAACGAAGGAACAAGATCAGCGTCTTGCGGACGACCTGAACGCACTGGCCCGACCTCGTCTGGGACTGCAGTGTGGAAGATTGCCAAGTACCGGGTAACACCGCCCTCAACGAGCTCTTCGAAGACAACGTCAGCAGCGGCAATTCCCACCTGGGGGCGGCCATCGGCAGTGTTGTCAATTTTTACTGCAATGCTGGGGCCGGAGACGGTCTCTCCCCCAAGCTCAAAGCCAGTCAGTGGGTGGCGGGGGACGTCAGCCGCAACGGATTCCTCTGCCGACTCGGTAACCTCCTCCACTACTTCAACGTCGCCACCGGCACACGCGCCAAGTGTGAGAGAAAGGGCAACCAAGATTGATGCGGCTGGGGTGAGTTTCACAGGACATCCTTTTCGAGAATTTTAGTCGACGTCACACTCTAGTACAGCGCCCACGCATCTCCGCGCATCGGTCATACCGATTCCGGCCCCCTTAGAATAAAGGCAGGGCCTCTAGCTCAGTTGGTAGAGCAACGGACTTTTAATCCGTGGGTCGTCGGTTCGAGCCCGACGGGGCCCACTCGGTCTCAGTGCGGCAAAGGAGCCCCGTGCCAACACTCAGTATCCAAGCCCCCTATCTGCTCTTCCTCGGCTCCGAAACGTCCCCCATATATGCCAAGACCGCGGCGGGACTCGCTCACTGGCGGGCAGAGCTCTGCATGGGACAGCTCCGGCTCTCCCCGGATACGCTCGACCTCGGTCTGCCCGACTACGACGTGCGGTCTGCTGCGGAGCATGGCGCCAAGACCTTCGTAATCGGAACGGCCGTCGTCGGTGGGGCGATTCCTGAGGCCTGGATTGACTTGCTAGTCGAGGCTCTTCACGCCGGGCTCGATGTGGCAGCGGGAGTCCACACCAGGCTCTCCTCAATCGATCGCCTGGTCGCGGCGGCGGCCAGCTCGGGACAAAACCTCATCGACGTAAGGGTTCCCCCTACTCATATCCCTGTGGGGACTGGCGCAAAGCGGCCTGGCCAACGCCTTCTGACCGTCGGAACCGACTGCGCACTCGGCAAAAAGTACACTGCGCTTGCCCTCGAGCGAGAGATGAAGGCTCGAGGCTTCAACGTCGATTTTCGTGCGACGGGACAAACCGGCATCATGATTGCCGGTTCTGGGATTCCGATTGATGCCGTCGTTGCTGATTTTGTCTCCGGCGCAGCCGAAATGGTGTCGCCCGCAAACGACGACGACCACTGGGATGTTATCGAAGGACAAGGCAGTGTCTTCCACCCGGGCTTCTCCGCTGTCAGCGTTGGCCTGTTGGTTGGCTCGCAGCCCGATGCGTTTGTGGTGTGCACGGAGGCCGGTCGGACTCACATCAAAGGCTGGCCAAGCTTCGAACTGCCCTCAATTGGTGAGGTTATTCAGCGCACGCTGGATATTGGCAGGCAGGTCAATCCCGATATTCGGTGCGTGGGCATCAGTGTGAACACGTCCATGCTTGACGATGCAGAGAGGGTTTCGTATCTGGCACAGCTGTCTGCGGACTACGGGTTACCTGCTGTCGA